>NZ_JBAFSM010000036.1:0-56429 GCF_036688125.1 Pannus brasiliensis CCIBt3594
TAATTGGTTCGCACACTGTTGCTACTGTACCTCATCTATCTGAGAAAGGCTGTAATAAAAACCCTGAAGGGATGGCGCTCCTATCGCCACCTGGAATAATCCAACTATCGTTCCCCAGAGAGGGTCTGACATAGACCAAAATATAGGACTGCCTACAAGAGCGGCGATGTCAATTTCGGGACATATATAACCAGTTGTACACTTGATAGATAATGCTATTGGAGCTACCATTAGAGCTTCCGTTAGAGATAGAAATACTAAGGGATTTTTTCGCAATTTAGTGTCAAAAATTTTCTCGAAATAAATTAGCAAATATACACCTAACATTGCTAATATTACTAGGGCTTCGACTGCGAATTTTTTAACAATCTAATAAATCAGATAACCGATAAACGCAGAGCAAAGACTATAAATAAAATTGACCGATAACAAAAGCAATCCCGAAAGAATGAGCCAATCCGAATCTACTGGTACCCCCGATCGAGCGCCGATAAATTCCGTCCCCGTCAGGTTCGCTCCCCGGAAATTCGCCCCCTGTATCTGACAATGACTAAAATTCGCCCCCGAGAGATCTTGTCCCGCTAAATCGGCTCCCCGTAGGTTAATTCCAGAGAAATCTCGCCAGCCATTCTGATATAACCACAAAAGTTCGGAAGTTTTCATGGCATCCCGTTAGTTTTTTGACGACTAACTAGCCTTCAGAGCGAAAATATCCGAGGCTCTATCTACCATGCTAGGCTATTTCAAAAGCATTCTCGTGAATTTTAGCAAAACTTCTAGATTCTTTAGGGGCGCGAGTTTCCCGGCGAGAAAATTCAATTCCCGCGAGAAACTTCCTTCAGGCCGCGACCGAAAAGCCGGACGGGACGACTTTTCGATAAAAATCCTGTAATTGAGAGGTCGCCGAACTCCAACTCCATTTTTCCGCCTCTAAACGCGCGTTTTGACGCAGTTTTTCCCGCTCTTCCGTCGCGGTTAACAGTCGTCGCGTCGCGGTGATCAATCCTTCCTCGTCCTTCGGATCGAAAAGATAGCCGTTTTCCCCGTCGGTGACGATATCGGGAATCCCCCCCGACGCGGCCGCCACCACCGGACAACCCGCGGCCATCGCTTCCAGTAACACTAATCCGAGGGTTTCCGTCCTGGAGGGGAATAAAAACGCGTCCGCGGAGGCGAAAGCGCTCGCGAGTTCCAATCCCTGCAAGTATCCGACGAAATTCGTTCTCGTTCCCGCGAAATGGCTCTCTAAGGCTTCCCGATGGGGGCCGTCACCGACGATCGCCAGTCTAGCAGACGGGATCGCTTCGAGAACCGGTTTAATGCGATCGATCTCCTTCTCCGCGGAGACGCGTCCGACGTACAGTAAGAGGGGATCGTCGGGATTTCCAGCCGATAACCGCGTCCGCATCGATCGAGAGCTTAAATGCGGTTGAAAAAGTTCTGTATCTACCCCTCTCTGCCAGAGATCCACCCGCTCGATGCCGTGATCGCGTAATTCTCTGACCATCGCGGTGGAGGTGCAGAGGTTCAAGCGCGCCTGATTGTGGGCGAGTTTTAAGAGTTCCCACAGTAGCCCCTCTAGCGAACCCAGCCCGTAGTGTTGCAAGTATTGGGGTAAATGGGTGTGGTAGGAAGCGACGAGGGGAATATTCATCGTTTTGGCGTAATAAATGCCCCCTAAGCCTAAAATCGCGGGATTGACGACGTGAATTAGATCCGGTTTGAATTTTTCGATCGCCCGGCCGATCGAGGGACGGGGAAAGGCCATTTTCAATTCGGGATAGAGGGGGAGCGGCATTCCCGAAACGCCGTGAATTCTCGCGCCTTTATACTCTTGCAATCCCCCGTCGGGAGAGAATACCAGCACGCGATCGCCCGCTCTTTCCAAGTGTTCGACGGTGTGTTTCAGGCGCGTGACGATGCCATCTATCTTGGGTAAGAAGGTTTCGGTAAAGAGGGCGATTCGCATAGAGTACAGACCGATAAAATTCCCATCGAGATCATATCGCGGAAAGGCCGAAGGTTTTCACCTCGTACCCGTTCCCCTCGATCGCCGCGGTTGCGAAATAGTCCCCGTCCGGCCGGTAGGTGTATACATTCCAATCCCCCCCGACATTTTCTAGTTGCAGGGGATCGATCGATACTTCCACCCGATTCAATCCCCCGGCGATTCCCGTCCCGATCGCTTTTAGATAGGCTTCCTTCGCCGTCCACAGTTGGAAAAACACCCGCTCTCTCTCCGGGTGATTCTCGATTAGCTCGTGTTCTTTAGCACAAAAAAAGCGTTTTGTCAAGCCAGAAAGATCGGAGAGCGATCGAACCCGTTCCACGTCCACCCCGACGCGTCGGCCGCGGGCGAACCCGTAGAAAGCCATTTCGCCGGAGTGGGAGACATTAAAGTGCGGGGAATCGCCGATACTCGGTTTCCCCCGCTCGCTGTAGAAAAAAACGATTTTTTCCGGCTCGATGCCGACGTATTCCCCCAGTAGCTCCCGTAAACGACCGCGGGCGACCAGGAAGCGACGGCGATCTCGATCGTGATAGTAACGGTTCGCCCGATCGATCTCGTCCGGGGAAAGTAGGCAGGTAAAACGCTCCACTTCGTCGGGGGGAACGTCGAGGCGGGCGAAGTGGAGATGAACTTCGGGAGCGGGGAGTCGATCGCCCATCGCGGTCGCGGGGATTTCAAGCGGGTAATCGGGAATCGCCCTCGTCGATGAAAATCAGATGACGATCGAGATCGTAGGCGATTTTACCGTCTTCTTTCATCTTACCGAGCAGGCGGGAGATGGTGACGCGGGTGGTGCCGCAAATACTGGCCAGTTCGCGGTGGGTGAGACGGACGCTCAAGCGTTGCCCGCCGGGGATCGGTTGGCCGAAATTGGCCCGCAACCATTCGAGGAGCAGGTAGAGACGCTCGTGGATCTGTCGCGAGCGGGAGATCGCTAACAGCGATTCCGTCTGGCACAGACGCGAGAGGAGTTGGGGGAGGACGATCTCGCGGATCGTCGGGGAATCGTTAATCTCCGCCGACCCGATCGAGATTAACTGCACCATATCACTGAGCGCGGTCGCGTGATAGCCCCGGAGAGCGGTCATACACTTGCCGAAGGGCATCGACGGCCCCACCAAACCCACGAGGGCGACCTCACCATCCTCGTCGATGGTGCTTAATTTCACCCATCCCTGACAGACTAACCAGAAATTCGCGGGATCGAGCGGGATATTTTCCCCCTGATGGTACACGGCTTTCGGTCGGGAGAGACGGGGATCGCGGCGATCGACGAGGCCGTTCGATCGACCGCCCCCTTGACCCGCTCGCAGGGTCCAGTGTAGGGTGATCCCCCCCCCGGAGAGCTCGCGGCCCGGGAAGACGGTGGCCTCGACCTCGCGAAATTCCCCCTGACGCGTTTGCAGGGTGAGCGGCCACTGTCGGCTCCGCTCCCCGCTCACTAACTGGAGCAGTTTGGCGGGAAATTCCCGACGCTCGCGGGGACTTAAAAAGACCTCTAGGGGTTTTCCGAACAAAAATCGCGCCGCCTCGACTTTGAAGAGATCGGCGGCCGCGGGATTGACCTGGACGATCGTGCCGCGTTCGTCGGTCACGAGATAGGGTTCCGGGAGAAAATCGAAGATACTTTTATAATACTGACGTTCCACTTCCAGACGCGCTCTCGCGCTGGCTAGTTCTTCCGCCTGGGCGGTCATCTGCTCGATCGCCACTTGCATTTCTTCCGAGGCGATCCCGAGTTCTTTATAGGCGGCACTGAGGAGGCGCTCGCTATCCACCTCGCCGGACGCGGCATCGCGATATAGCCCGTGTAGAGAATCTTGAAAATGTTTCAATCTTTCGGTGAACTTACCTACGGTCACGATTGGGCCTCCTAATACAGCTTTCTGGAATTTTATAGACTATCGATTTATATCGATGCTTTTTATCGACAGCAATTACAGATCGCCACCCGTCTCCGGGTGTAGCCATTAACCCGCTCCCGAAACCGGATGTCAAGCTAGGGGTAGAGGTGAGCGCGAGCGAAAAATCATTGCGTGGCGATTTACAATTATCTTTTACAGAAATAGTAGTCAAAAAGAAAGCCAATGTCAATCTTTTTTAAAGCGATCGGATTTGGCAGGTTCGAGAATGGAAAAACCGGCGATCGAACTCTCGAAAACTTGGACATTTCTTGCCGCTCGCACCGCTGAATTCTCCCGCCGAAAGAGACCGAAAACCGTCCCTAAAACGGGAAATCCGCTTTTCCCGATCGCCTCCCTCGCAAGAAATAGGTTATGAAAAAAAGAAAAAACCGTCTTTTTCGAGAAATCCCCGAGTACATCCAAACATCTATCGAAAGATATATTCGCTCAGAACAGGCTCGAACGAGGCAAAAACCTTTCTCCATAAGGCTTCGATGTCTTTCACGACCTCGGGGGTGCCGCTCTCTCTATTCGGGTATTTTCTGACTTCCGACAAGTTTTTTATACGCGTAACGATAGAGCGATCGAAGCGGGTTTATATATCGATCTTATCCGGTTGTCGTATCTAAAAGTGAGTCAAAAGCCTCGCGCCCTCTTTACAAATTAGAATTGTTCGCCGATCTTTTCCCGGAAAACCCGAGCCGAGCGATACTCGATCGAGACGGCAATTTTTCCGGGCAACGATCGCGAACGCGTTTTCGAGTCGGTAAAAACAACGCTCGATCGAGTAACCGTCTTTACTCCCCGCGGGAATTCCCGGAGAATACTCGCGAGATCCCATCAGAGCCAGCCTTCGCCGACGGGAAAATCGATCTCGATCGAGGGGAACCCCTCCGGCGATCGGAAAACGGCGCGCTCTCGTATCTTAATTACCTCTAAAGATAGATAACAAAAACCGAATTGCTCGTTAATAATTCCGCGAGAGGCTTATGGAAAGCGACGGACGGATCGGCGGTCACGGAACCGGTCCCGCGGGTGGGGACGCGAGAAACGGTGAGAGGGGAGATTCCGCTCGACGGAAACCCCGCCGGGGAGAGTTCCCGACCCCGACGGGAAAATGCTATAAAATCAAGAGTTCTCGAATCCGTGACCGGGGGGCAGGAGACCTCGAAGCGCGATTCGTTTTTGACGGTCTACAAACCTCAAAAACGGGAACTATACCGCGTGAATAGTTTTTTTTGCAATTTATAGCGATAATATTCTTCCTCCTGACTCCTGGCTCCCTAACCACACGACAATTTTTGAATTCCGCGAGAAGTCTATGGTACTTACCGAATCAACGATGTTATCCCTGGGGACGAAAGCCCCCGATTTCGCCCTACCCGACGTGGTTTCCGGAAAAACCGTCTCGCTCGATACCTTCACCGGGAAATCCGCGCTCCTCGTCATTTTCCTCTGTCAGCATTGCCCTTTCGTCAAACACGTCCGGGAAGAATTCACCCGACTCGGGAAAGATTACGAGAATAGCGCCCTCGGCATTGTCGCCATCAGCGCGAACGACGCGGGCAAATATCCCGATGATTCTCCCGAAAGTCTGAAAAACATGGCGCTAACGTGTGACTTTCGCTTTCCCGTGTGCTACGACGAGAGCCAGGAAACCGCCAAAGCTTACACCGCGGCCTGTACTCCCGACTTTTTCCTCTTCGACGGCGATCGAAAATTAGTCTATCGCGGTCAGTTAGACGATAGCCGTCCCAGTAACGGCTTACCGGTGACGGGTAAGGATTTACGGCAGGCGATCGAGGCGGTTTTAACGAAAAAACCCGTTCCCACCAACCAGAAACCCAGTGTCGGCTGTAATATTAAATGGAAACCGGGTAACGAACCTAGCTATTATGGCTAGGCGATCGATCTGTTAGCGTTTCGCCCGTGAATCGGGAGACGATCATCGCGCCGGCCGGTTCTCGCGCTAAAAAACCCCCTCTCTCCGGAACGGAAAAAGGAGGGTCAAGGGTTTGACAAGCAAGAGAAAATTATCCGATCAGATGGGCGAATAGCTCGATCGAGGCGTGAAAACCGTTCCCGACTAGAGCGATACACTGGTGGGTCAGGGGGAAACTATCGATCGCCATGCCCGCACATAACAGCATCATGTAGAGAATGGAAAATTTAAACAGCGATCGGGCGATATCTTTATCGAAAGGATGCTGTTTCACTTGCCACGCTTTTTTCAGGAAACTCACCCCTAACACCCCGGCGATGAGTCCGTAGACGATGCCGCAAGCGCCGAAGGGATAGACGAGAAGGAAAGTGAAGGGAACCACGATCAGCGTGTAAATCCAGATCTGATCCGCCGTTTCTTTCTCGCCTTTGACTACCGGCATCATCGGGATCTCTACCTCCGCGTAGTCGTCTTTAATCATCAGCGCCAACGCCCAGAAATGGGGGGGAGTCCAGAGGAAAACGATCGCGAACAGTATCCAGGGAACCCAACCGAGATCGCCCGTCACCGCCGCCCAACCGACGAGAGGGGGAATGGAACCCGCCGCGCCGCCGATGACGATATTCTGGACGCTATGGCGTTTGAGCAGATGGGTGTAGATCAGCATATAGAAGGCGATTCCCGACATCGCTAATAGTCCGCTCAAGGTATTGACAAAAAAGATAAAAAGTGCTAGTGAGCAGATCGCGAGAACGAGAGCGAAGATCAGGGCGTGGAGGGGTCGGACGCGACCGGAGGGAATGGGGCGGGCGCGGGTGCGGAGCATGGCGTGATCGATATCTCGATCGTAAATACAGTTGAGGGTTTGGGCGGACGCGGCCGCGAGGGTCCCCCCCAAGAGGGTGACGCAGAGGAGGAAGGGATCGATCGAACCTTTCGAGGCGATCCCCATCGCGGCGACCGTGGTGATCAGCAGGAGGGGAATAATTCTCGGTTTGGTCAGTTGATAGTAGCTTTTGGCGACTTGGAGAAAATTGTCGTGGTGGCGAATAACTTGAGTTCCGGTCATCTTGTTCGAGTCCTTAGAGGCTAGTCGGGGAGAGCGATCGATCGCGCGCGGCGAACGCGGTAAAAGCGACGAGGGTTCCGACGAGGGAAGCGCCGATCGTGTGGTGGGTAATCGTCAGGGGTTCCACCTGTAGATGCAGTTTCAAGGTGGCGATCCCGAGGAGGATTTGCAGGGCGACCAAAGCGCCCGCGGTGAAGGCCAGTGTACGGAGGACGGGATGGAGGGCGGGAGTTCGCCACGCGAGGAAAACTAGGATGATAACGGAGAGCGTGGCGGGAAAAACGCCGATAATATGGCTATTCATCACCGTACAGAGTTGGGAGGCCGTTAAACACTGGTGCGCCGCCCAACGCGAACCCACCAAGCCGCCGAGCAAGCATTGCAGGTACACCAGTCCGGTCGCGATGCCCCCGACGGGAGCGAGAGATCCGGCCGTGTTCGTGGAACGGTAGGGGGTCAGACAGACGGCGATAACGATCAGCGTGGAGAAGAAGAGGAGAGCGGTTCCTAAATGGGCGGTCACGATGTCGAATTGGAGTAATCGCGTCACCGTCAGCCCGCCGAGGATGCCCTGAAAGAGAATCAACGCGAGGGCGGCGATCGAACTCGGAATCATCCATCCGGGTAACTCCCGTCGATACCAGACGGATAAACCCACGAGGGCGATCGTGCTGAAACCGATTAAAGACGCGTCCAGACGGTGGAACCATTCCAGAAAGACCTGAAGATTCATCTGCTGGCTCGGTATCCACTGCCCGTAACAGAGCGGCCAGTCGGGACAGGCCAGACCCGCGTTCATCACCCGCGTGGCGCTACCGACCACCATCAGGGCGAGGGTGGCGATAACGATCTTCCAGACCAAGCGGCGTATCCAAACCCGGACGTTACCGGGTTCTCGGAGCGGTGTCGGGTTGAAAACAGATTCTGTCATCGCGGTCGATCGTCCTCAATTGATAGGTCTGAATTGTTGGCTTTCTCGCCTCTTTTAGTTATCACTCTGAACGAGTTTTTTGACGACGTGTAAAACCCTTTAGAGATTCTTTAGGATCGCGGGGATTCTCGTTACATTGTTTTACATAAACCCCAAAGAAAATCGAAAATCGGTAATTTAGATAACCTTCCGCTCGGTCGATCCCGAAGAAATTCTAAAATTCCCGAGAGATCGATCGAAAAATTTCCGTCGATTCCGGAATCATGTTTTAGCCTTAAGTAAGTAGGCATTCTATAGCTATTGAAAAGGTCGTGAAAATTCCTAGTAGTATCCTGACTCTTGTACTCGGGATCGTCATCACTCTCATTAGTCTTTGGTACGGTCAACATCACGGATTAATGCCCGTGGCCGCTTCCGAAGACGCGAAAGAAATCGATGCCGTCTTCAACCTGATGATGACGATCGCCACGGGGCTCTTCTTCATAGTAGAGGGCGTTCTGATTTACTCGGTGATCCGTTTCCGGCGCAAACCTGGGGATCAGACCGACGGCCCGGCGATCGAGGGCAACGTTCCCCTAGAGATCTTCTGGACGGCGATCCCGACCATCATCGTCTTTATTCTTGCCGTCTATAGTTTCGAGATCTACAACAACATCGGCGGCCTCGACCCGATCACCTCTAGGGATGCCGCCCCCGCGGTCGCATCGTCCGGCCATCAACACGGCACGATGATGGCGATGGGAGGCGATCGACAGGTCGCGCTCGGCATCGGCCCCGACTACGGCGCGGAAGGCGCGAACCCCCTCGTCGTCAACGTCAAAGGGATTCAATACGCCTGGATCTTCACCTATCCCGAAACCGGCATCACTTCCGGGGAACTACACGCGCCCGTTAACCGACCCGTACAACTGAATATGGAAGGCGGCGACGTGATCCACGCGTTCTGGGTTCCCCAACTGCGACTCAAACAGGACGTGATCCCCGGTAGAATATCGGTACTATCTTTCACGGCCGATCGGGTCGGTCAATACCCCATCATCTGCGCCGAACTCTGCGGGGCTTACCACGGCGGCATGAAATCCAGCTTCGTCGTTCATTCGTCGGAAGATTACGACAAATGGGTGCAAGAGAACACGATCGCCGAGACGGAGAGCGATAAAACCGTCGCCGTTAACCAGACCAACCTAACGGACGGCCAATATCTCGCCCCCTACGTTCAAGAAATGGGCATCAACACCGAAATTCTCGCCCGAGTTCACACCCACCATTAAACCGTAGGGTGGGTTAGCACCGTGTAACCCACCGAAAAGCTCGATCTCTGATATAAAACACGATTTTCGATCGGAAACCAACGGGCTAAAAACCGGGCGGTAGGGGAAAAGTTTTTGTCCGGAGTAAAAGCTTTGAAAAACTCGCCTCCTGCCTCCTCTAAACCGAACTCTTTCGTTTTGTAATCCTCGAAACCGCGAACGAATATGACTACATCAGCCGAAACTACCACCGGATCGGCGACGGCGGAAGTGATCCACCACCGGAAGTGGACGGATTACTTCACCTTCTGTACCGATCACAAGGTAATCGGGATTCAATACCTCGTTACCGCTTTTCTCTTCTTCTTTATCGGGGGAGCCTTCGCGGAAGTTCTCCGCACCGAACTGGCTACCCCCGACCCCGATTTCGTCTCCCCCGAACTCTATAACCAATTCATGACCATGCACGGGACGATCATGATCTTCCTGTGGATCGTTCCCGTCGGTGCCGGTTTCGCCAATTTTCTGATCCCGTTAATGATCGGGGCGGAAGATATGGCGTTTCCCCGTCTCAACGCCGTCGCTTTCTGGCTGAACCCTCCGGGGGGGCTATTATTGCTGGCCAGTTTCTTCGTCGGCGCGCCGCAATCGGGTTGGACTTCTTATCCTCCCCTGAGCTTGATCAGCGGCAAATGGGGCGAGGAATTGTGGATTTTAAGTATTCTGTTGATCGGAACGTCATCTATCTTGGGGTCGATTAACTTCATCACCACGATCCTGAAAATGCGGATGCCGGAGATGGACCTGCACAGTATGCCCCTGTTCTGTTGGGCGATGCTGGCCACCTCCACCCTCGTCCTACTCTCGACTCCCGTGTTAGCCTCGGCGCTGGTGTTACTCTCTTTCGATCTGATCGCGGGAACCAGTTTCTTTAATCCCACGGGAGGCGGCGATCCGATCATTTACCAGCATATGTTCTGGTTTTACTCGCATCCCGCCGTCTATATCATGATTTTGCCGTTCTTCGGCACGATTTCGGAGATATTACCCGTTCACTCCCGAAAACCGATTTTCGGCTATCGGGCGATCGCCTATTCCAGTCTCGCCATCTGTTTCCTCGGTCTGATCGTTTGGGCGCACCATATGTTCACCAGTGGAACCCCCGGCTGGTTGCGGATGTTCTTCATGGCGGCGACGATGTTAATCGCCGTTCCCACGGGAATCAAAATCTTTAGCTGGTGCGCGACGATTTGGGGCGGAAAACTCACTCTCAACAGTCCTTTACTCTTCGGTGTCGGCTTTCTATCCTCCTTCCTCATCGGGGGGTTAACCGGGATCATGGTGGCTTCGGTTCCCTTCGATATTCACGTCCACGATACCTATTTCGTCGTCGGTCACTTCCATTACGTGTTATTCGGCGGAACGGCGATGGCGCTTTTCGGCGCGGTGTACCACTGGTTCCCGAAAATGACCGGCCGGATGTATAACGAAACCCTCGGTCGTATCCATTTCGTTCTCGCCTTTATCGGTTTGAATTTAAGCTTCATGCCGATGCACGAGTTGGGATTACTGGGCATGAACCGTCGTATCGCCCTCTACGACCCGCAATTTACGGATCTGAACGTTCTCAGTACCATCGGGGCGTATATTCTGGGGATTTCCAGTATTCCCTTCGCGATTAACATGGTTTGGAGTATCTTTAAAGGCGCTCCCGCGGGACGCAATCCCTGGCGCGCGTTAACCTTGGAATGGCAAACCGCCTCGCCGCCGATTATCGAGAATTTCGAGGAAGCCCCCGTTCTCTGGGCCGGCCCCTACGATTACGGTATCGATACCGAGGAACTGGCCGAACAGGAAACGGTACAGGATCTCCTCGCCGAAGTGGGCGCGGAATCGAAATAAGAATAACGCCGTGAATACCGGCTATGGATAGGGCGAGGAAACCTCGCCCCTACACGTAACATACAAGGATTGTTGTCATGCAAGGTTCAGCGATCGAAGATAGCAAACTCTCCCTGAATTACCACCCGGAAACCTCGGCCCACGACCACGCGCACGGGCATCCCGATCATCGATTATTCGGCGTGGTTCTCTTCCTCGTCGCGGAAAGTGCCATCTTTTTCGGCCTCTTCGCCGCGTTCTTGTTCTACCGCGCCATGTTGCCCGTCTGGCCTCCCGCGGGTACGCCGGAGTTGGATTTAACCCTGCCCACCATCAATACCATCGTCCTGGTGGCGAGTAGTTTCGTCATGCACATGGGACAAAAAGCCATTAAACAGAATAATAATTCCGGTTTACAGTTGTGGTTCGGTATCACCGCGCTGATGGGAATCGCCTTCCTTTTCGGTCAGGGTTACGAATACTATCACGCGGAATTCGGCTTGAAAACGAACGTGTTCACGAGCGCGTTTTTCGCGTTAACCGGGTTCCACGGTCTACACGTTACCTTCGGTCTACTCCTGATTCTCTCGGTGTTATGGAGATCCCGCGCTAAAGACCATTATTCCGCGCGATCGCATTTCGGGGTCGAAGCGGCCGAACTGTACTGGCACTTCGTCGATGTGGTCTGGATTATCCTGTTTTTACTCGTCTATATTTTGAGTTAATTTCCATGACCGAGAAGGAGAGGGCGATCGATGAGATCGTCCTTTTTTTGTGAGAGAGTAAAATTTTAACGCTCGCGCGATTGCCGTTGTAAGTCTTCCAGCATCGCGGGAGATAAATCGGTCAAGCGGGCGATTTCCTCGATCGAAAAACCCGCTAAGAACATTTTTCGGGCGATCTGTCGGGCTTTCTCCTCTCTCCCTCTAGCTTCGCCTTCCTCTCTGCCTTCCTCTCTGCCTTCCTCTAGAATTCGCTGATAAATGACGGATTCTCTCATGATGTCACTCCGTAAGATTCGATCGATGATCTCTCGATTCAATACTAACCCGGCGAGAATACTGGAGGCGGCGGCGAGATTACTTTTCACCCGGTTCGGGGATAGACTTTCTAGAGAACGCGATACTCTCGTTAATACCTGTTCGGGGTTATCTGTATCGCTGAGAACGGCAAACGGGAGCAATCCGGGTAGACTAAAAAAGGATTCCGTTGGTTGTTCCCATAATCGGATCACCTCGAAGGTGTGAGACGTATTCCTCAGATGGAAACTGTCTTGTCGGACTAACGGGGAGTCGGTAGGCCGTAAATAGATTACTACCTGCCGCGCTTCTTTCCGGGGATGGCGACGATGTAATCTCACCCGATAATCGAGCATTCGGAAAGGAATATCGGGATCGGGAGCGGTTTGAAACTCGGTATGTAGGATTAATTGTTCGGATTGTAGGAAAATGAGCGAATCGGCACGGATCGGATCGACGGCTAATTCGGCGGGATCGAGGACGTTGAGAGGTACCGGAGAACCGAGTAACCAAGTCGCTAGATCGTCGCGGAAGTTTTCGGCGATAAACTTACAAATATTATCGAACATCGAGAGGGAAAATAGGTGATGACCTAATTATCGCCGACAGAGCGATCGGACTAAATCGATCGAGGTCTCTCGCGAGATGAAATGTAAGCGATAGAAGAATTTTTCTGGCGATCGAGCGAATTTTATCTTTATAGACAATCTTTAATTTCTCGTTTTCCTCTGAATCTCGTAGCCGATCAACAAAGTGACGGCGACCAATAAAGGTAGTAAATAATAAACCCCGCGATAGGCGATTAACGCGCCTAATAAATCGGGTTGACTGACTGTTTCCGGTCGTAATTTCAACATGATCAGTTCAAAAACTCCCGCTCCTCCCGGCACATTACTAATCACCCCCGCGGTCATCGCGAAAACATACAAAGCGAAAAACGCCATGAAGGACATCGGATAGTGATCGGGTAAGAGAACGTATAAAACCCCCGCCGCTAACGCCCAATCGACAAAAGAAACGACGATCAACCCGATCGATAGGGGTAAAGAAGGAAGGGAAAATTCCTCGTTCGCGATCCGTAACGGTTTTTTCACGAAGGCCGCCAGGAAAAAATAGACGACGAGAATCCCGAGAAAAATCGCTCCCACCGGACGCGCGGTTTCAAAGGGTAAACGTAATAATTTCGGCACGTCCAGCGGATCGAAAAGATAAACCACACCGCCGAGTCCCAACATTCCCAACCAGAAACTAAAATGGGTAAAACCGATCACCCGGGCGATATCCATCGTTCCCACCCCCGCCGGAGAGTAAAATCGATAACGGATCGCCGTCCCGGAGAAAATCGTCATCCCGATCGTGTTTCCCAGCGCGTAACTGATAAAGGAAGTCTGGACAATTCTCCCCAGGGAAATCCATCGATCGATATAGTGAAATCCGAGGAGATCGTAACCCGCCATCGAGAGATACCCCAAAACCATCAGGACAATCGACTCGAACTTATTCGTAGTGGGAATGCTATTAAAACTCGCCACTAACTCGGCGAAAGTATAATGTTTGAATTCTTCGGTAATCGCCCCGACCGCTAGAACGAACAAGACGAGCGCGATGGCGATCGGGATAAATTGGCGCAGGCGTTTCATAAAATATCCAAAAAGTCAAACTGCAAATATACTCAATCCTCCTCGCTAAATAACTGCTCGTCGAGATAATTCACGCGGGCGTAGGGTTCGAGGGCGGCGAGGATCTGTTTCCCGTAACTGCGGGCGTTGACGCGAGTATCGAGGACGGCGACGATCCCCCGAACCGATCGAGAGGGCATAACCGAGCGCTGGATCTCGCGTACCGCCGTCGGTAGGAGATAGAGA
The DNA here is from genome assembly GCF_036688125.1 of Pannus brasiliensis CCIBt3594. Lineage (NCBI taxonomy): Bacteria > Bacillati > Cyanobacteriota > Cyanophyceae > Chroococcales > Microcystaceae > Pannus > Pannus brasiliensis. The sequence goes on from NZ_JBAFSM010000036.1 coordinate 13,873, forward strand.
CGGAACCAATCGCGATGCTGTCGTTTATGATAGGCGATCCGTCCGGCCACGAGGGGATTTTCCGGCGAGGGAAGTGGAAGGGTGGCGACGATCAAAAGGTGCGGGATCGGGAAATCCTCCTGATGTTCCCGCCAGAATTGCCAGCCACAGACGAGAATCCCGTTCGCGCCGATCGCGTTTTTTTCCACCTGTACCCGCGAACCGTAATCGGCGGCCAGAAGGGTGGCGATCCGCGACCGTAGGGGAACATCCTCGATAATCAAGACGATCGAACCGGAGCGATCGCCGAAAAAATCGATTAATTCCCGCGACCGCTCGATTAGCATTCTCTGGAATTCGGGAGTATTGGGCGCGGGTAATCGTTCCGGTAGATAAAGATGAATGAACTCGCTCTCTCGATCGGCGGAAAATTTTACCGTCAGCGTTTCCCCTACTCCGTGTTGTTGTCGGTAGAGATCGGCTGATTTTTCCGGATCGAGAAACCCCCCCATCAACACGAAAGGCTGTCGCGGCCAGATCGGTTTTAACGCGCCCGCCACTTCCATCGGGCTAATCTGTAAAGTAAACTGTCCCGTCTCCCGATTCACCGAAGTCCAGGGTAAATAGTTATTTTCTCCCATCTTCCGCCAGAAACGGACAAAAGCGGATTCGATCGGCAATTCCGGGGTTAATACTTCTAACAGCGACTGTAAATGTTCGCGTTCCGTCGCGTCGATGAGATAGCAACCGTAGGGATTGGGGGGATGGGAGAGAATACTGCGCGCGAGTTTCGCTTGAATCGATCGGATCAATTCCGCGTGACGGGGGTAAGATTCGATCGCCTCGATCCAGTCCCGCGGGGCGATCGAACCCGTCAGAAAATGCACCGTCCACGTTTCCAATTCCTCGGCCCGATCGATCAGCGTGGGAATTCGATCGGGAATCCTCCCTAACGATAACAGTCGATCGGCCAGCCAATCTTTCGGCTCGATTAACAATAATCCTTGAAAATCCTCTCCCGGCCAGCGATCGCCCCGAACGATCGCCTTCTCCGTCTGTAACCATCCCTCTAGCTTCGGAATTTCCACGTCGAGAAGACGCGTTAACTCCGAATCGGGCGCGACGAGAATCGCCGGATCGTTCCCCATCAGCGCGGGGGTAAGATAACTGAGACAATAGCGGTGGAGGGTGGTTCCCGTTTGCAGGAGCGACGATCGTTGCAAACGCAAAGCCCGCGCCACCAGCCGCCCCATCGTTAGATGATGTTGCCAGTGAAACCGTTCCCGTTCCCGTAAGAAACCGAGTAGGGAAGAATGAACCTCTGCCTCTAATAAAACCATCAGCCTTATCCACTCGTCTCGATCGGGCGGGGAACGGCCCTAGACACATAGTAGCTCGATCGCCCGGCTACTTTCGGGATTTTCCCCGAGCGGCGTAAAGATGGATCAGGGAGGGTAACAGCGAGAGAACGATAATTCCCACGATAATCGGTAATAAATATTTATCCACGTCCGGAATGACTTTGCCGAGAAAATAGCCCGCGATTGTCAGTCCGAAAGTCCAGATGAAGCCGCCTAAGATGTTATAGAAGGAAAACTTTTTCCGTTCCATCACCGTCATCCCCGCGACGATCGGCGCGAAAGTACGGATAGCGGGCATAAACCGCGCCAGAACGATCGCCTTATTGCCGTGACGCTCGAAAAAGTCGCGAGCGGCGAAGAGATGTTTCTCGCGAAATAACCAGTTTCCCCCGTTCGCGAAGAGTATTTTTCCCAGCTTTTCCCCGGTCAGATAGCCGAGACTATTGCCGAGAACAGCGCAAATAAAACAGCCGAAAATCAAAAGCCAGAGATTTAAAAAACCTTGCGAGGTGAGAAAACCGGCGGTAAATAACAAACTATCGCCGGGCAAGAAGAAAATAATACTCGATTCGGCAAAAACAAAAGCCCATACCCCGAAGTAACCGAGCGATCGAATAAGGTCTGGCAGGGGAGGTAAGCTGAAGTGCATGACAGGTGAAGCGGTGTCAGGGCTAGAAAAAGTAGAATAACACATTCTCTAATCCTTCGAGACCGGCGATCGGACGAAGACTATCCGCGGGCATACTAGCTTTAGTTCACCGCGATGGTAAATTTATGGCGAAAAGGTCTAATCTTCGCGAAAATCTCGAAAAAGAACTGGAACCGGGAGAATCGATCGAGTGGATCGAACAACCGATCGCCCGTTTTTTCATCCGTTCCACCGTAATTACCGCGCTCGCCGGAGTTTTCGCGCTCGGTTTTATCTCCTTCTGGCTGTACGGTTGGCTGGAAATGACGACCCTTCGGGGGGCGAGAACAACCGATCCGATGAGTAATTGGGTTCGGAATAGCGGGGAATTCGTGGGAATATTCGGGATTTTGATAGCGATCGTGCCGCTATCGGTTCCTATCCTTCACTGGCTAGAAATGAGAGGAACGATCTACGCGATCACGAATCGAAGGGCGATTCTTCTGAAACCCGGTTTCCCGCGCGTCGTCCAGTCTTTTTTCCCGCGGGAATCGGTGATGATCGAGCGTCGCGATAATGTTGACGGTAGCGGAGATCTAATCGTTTTCACGCATCGATCGAAAGATTTTGACAACGATACCATCACGCGGGAATTCGGCTTTAAATACCTGCGAAACCCGCGGGAATTTGAAAAAATGCTCCGACAGATCGATCGATACGGGAGTTGAGAGCGGAGAGCGATCGCTCGCCGACCCGACGAAAGGAAAGCGGGCGGATTGTGAGATGATGGAAAGATTCGGTATTCTCGATGACAAGGATATTTTTATACAGATGGCAGAGATTCAATTTTCTAAAGGCTTACGAGAAACGGTGGTTCCCGATGTCCGCTTGAGCCGCACGAAAAACGGCGAAAAGGGATCGGCGAAGTTTTATTTCGACGAACCCGCGATCTTGGGACAGGGACAGACCGAGGAAATCACCGGGATGTACCTGCTCGACGAGGAAGGCGAGATCGTCACCCGCGAGGTGAAAGGCAAATTTATTAACGGCCGCGCTAAAGCGATCGAGGCCACGGTCAACTTAAATTCTCCCGCCGAATGGGATCGTTTCATGCGCTTTATGGAACGCTACGCCAGCGAAAACGGCCTGGGTTTCACCAAATCCTCGTGATATGTCCCCGATTCCCCATCCCGACCTCGCCCCGATCGAGATTACCTGCGCTGTCCTCACGGTGAGCGATACCCGTACCGTCGAGACAGATTCTAGCGGGCGGGAGATTCAAGAATCCCTCGCTCGATCGGGTCATCGGATCGGCCTGTACCGGATTATTCCCGACGAACCGAATCAAATTCAAGCTTTACTACAAGAAATCGGCGATCGGGGCGACATCGACGCGCTGATCCTCAACGGGGGGACGGGAATCGCCCCGCGGGACACCACTTACGATGCCCTCGTCCCGCTGTTAGAAAAAACCCTCCCCGGATTCGGCGAGATCTTCCGCTATTTAAGTTATACAGAAATCGGCTCGCGGGCGATCGCTTCCCGGGCCATCGCGGGCAGTTATCGCGGCGTTCTCGTTTTTTCCCTCCCCGGCTCCACCAACGCCGTCAAATTAGCCCTAGAAAAGCTAATTCTCCCCGAAATCAAGCATTTAGTCCAACAGATGAAAGGTTAAACCGTAGGGTGGATTAGCGAAGCGTAATCCACCAAAAAGACCGTAACGAAGCGTAACTTCAAAAGAATCGGGTAAAGATCGATAGATTAAAAGCGATCTTACCCCTTTTCCCCTTCCCCTTTCCCCTTTTCCCCACGAACTCCCCCACACCTAACTCGTCACCGGATGGAAATAAAAAGCCAGCGCTAACACGGTGTAGGTCGCGAGGAGTAACATTCCCTCCAGCCAGTTCGATCGACCGTCGTTACTGATCGAGTTCGCCAACCAGACCGCGACCGCGACCGCGACCAACTCGAAGGGATTGAAATCGAGATCCATCGGCTGACCGATAAAATAACCCGCGATCACGAGAACGGGCGCGACGAAAAGCGCGATCTGCATACTCGAACCGACAGCCACGGAAACCGAGAGATCCATCTTATTTTTCAGCGCTACCGTGACCGCGGTGGCGTGTTCCGCCGCGTTACCGATAATGGGCAGGAGAATCACCCCGGTGAATAGGGTACTCAATCCTAACTCGCTCGTGGCTTCCTCCAGCGTTTCGACCAGTAGTTCCGATTCCACCGCCACCCCGATCGTCACGACAAATAATACTGCTACCCACAGCCAGAGATTGGGCATCTCGATCTTCACTCCCTCCCCCGGATCTTCATCGAGATCCGCGACCCCCACCTCGTAGAGATAGGTATGGGTTTTCATCGAAAAAAGCAAACTCAGGCAATACACGAAAATCAACACCAAAGCCACCGCCACCGAGAGACGTTGTAACACCGCTTCCCCGACTCCCGCGGACGTGTATTGAACGGCGGTCGGTAAGAGGATAGCGACGACGGCGAGATTCATGGCGGAAGCGTTCAATCGGGCGGTAATCGGTTGAAATTCCTGTTCCTTGTAACGTAATCCGCCGAGAAACATCGATACTCCCATCACCAGGAGCAAATTTCCGATAATCGAACCCGTGATCGTCGCCTTGACCACATCGATCAAGCCGCTTTTAAGGGCGACGTAAGCGAGAATCAATTCCGTGGCGTTGCCGAAAGTCGCGTTCATCAACCCGCCGATGTTGGGGCCGACGACAACGGCGATCTCTTCGGTCGCCTCGCCCATATACCCGGCCAGGGGAACGATCGCCAGACACGCGCTCAGGAAAACGATCGTCCCGTCCCAGTGTAGGAACGATCCGGCGATCGAGATCGGGATAAAGATGAGCAATAAGCCAAACAACGTGTTTTTATTAACCATACAATCGATATTCTGTCAAGAGAAAGCTTCGTTCGCGCGGACGGAGCCGGTACTATTTCGCCCGATCGGCCTTCCCATTATCGGTTATCCGACCGGGGAAACCCTCTCCCTCTCTAATTTCCTTTATCTTTAAGCGCTGTCGATTTTTTCGATCGCCCCCGAATATACGGAATCCCGCGAATTCTATCTTTCTAACCTTCTCAAAGCCCGATCGATATTGAACAATAGTGAGTAGTTACAAAACGTTACCTGACTCGCACACAGCTTTATGGCTACCGACGATCGCAAACGACGCATTCTCGATCACCTCTCCCAAAGTTCCGGCGGCGCGGGCTACCTTCCGAAAAAACCCTTCGCTTCCGCCGAACCCGCTTCCGTACCGACCGAACCCGTAGTACCCGCGCCCGCGCCCGTTCCTTCCCCGACCCCGAAAGCCCAAGACCGAAAACGGCGCGTCATGGATCATCTCTCCCTGAGTAGTCAGGACTTCAACGATCTCGTCAGCAAATCTGAAGAAGACAGACGCAAGCGGAAGATCATGGATCATATCCGCGAGAGTAGCCAGTAACGGGAGATGAGGGAGGTGAGGGAGGTGACAGGGTAAAGGATTAAGAAAACTCTTTTCCCTTTTCCCCTTCCCCTTTTCCCTAAAAAATTTCCCCATCTCCCCACTCCCGACACCCAACTCCTCAACTTTCTTGTCGCGATTCTGAGAATTACGTTACATTTAGTTAAGAACGTAGTAACGATTCCGAAAAATTTGGCATATCTGGAGCTATAGTCTTGACAAAAATCGCCAAATAAGATAATCGAAAACTCTTTATTCTAGAACCACCGGTCAAACATGAAAATATCTTGGAAAACGATTTTACTGTGGTCTTTACCCGCCCTTGTCGTCGGCTTTTTTCTCTGGCAGGGGACATTCGTGACCGCCACGAGTAACATCGGCAGTAATACCGCCAGCACGCGCATGACCTACGGGCGTTTCCTGGAATATCTGGACGCGGGTAGGGTCGTTAGCGTGGATCTGTACGAGGGAGGCCGGACGGCGATCGTGCAGGCGATCGATCCCGAACTAGAAGACCGGGTACAACGGTTACGGGTCGATCTGCCCGCGAACTCTCCCGATCTGATCGCCCGTTTACGCGACACGAATATTACTCTGGACGCGCATCCCGCCCGTAACGATAGCGCGCTCTGGGGTTTCTTGGGCAATCTGATTTTCCCCTTCCTCTTAATCGCCGCCCTCTTCTTCCTCTTCCGTCGTTCTAGCAATATTCCCGGCGGCCCCGGTCAGGCGATGAACTTCGGCAAATCCCGCGCCCGTTTCCAGATGGAAGCGAAAACCGGGATCACCTTCGATGATGTGGCGGGAATCGACGAGGCGAAAGAAGAATTACAGGAAGTCGTCACTTTCCTCAAACAACCGGAGAAATTTACCGCTGTCGGCGCGAAAATCCCTAAAGGAGTCTTATTAGTCGGGCCTCCCGGAACCGGGAAAACCCTACTCGCGAAAGCGATCGCCGGGGAAGCCGGGGTTCCTTTCTTCAGTATCTCCGGTTCCGAGTTCGTGGAAATGTTCGTCGGGGTCGGTGCCTCTCGCGTCCGGGATCTCTTTAAAAAGGCCAAAGAAAACGCTCCCTGTCTGATCTTCATCGACGAGATCGACGCGGTGGGCCGGCAACGGGGCGCGGGTATCGGTGGCGGTAACGATGAACGGGAACAGACCCTGAACCAATTACTGACCGAAATGGACGGTTTCGAGGGCAATACCGGCATTATTATCATCGCGGCGACCAACCGCCCCGACGTGCTGGATTCCGCGCTCATGCGTCCGGGTCGTTTCGATCGCCAGGTGATCGTCGATGCCCCCGATTATAAAGGCCGTCTGGAAATTCTCGAAGTTCACGCGCGCAATAAAAAACTGGCCCCCGAAGTCTCGATCGAGGCGATCGCCCGACGCACTCCCGGCTTTAGCGGCGCGGATCTGGCCAATTTACTGAACGAGGCGGCGATTTTAACCGCCCGTCGTCGGAAAGACGCGATTACCATCCTAGAGATAGATGATGCCGTCGATCGGGTCATCGCCGGGATGGAAGGCACTCCCCTCGTCGATAGCAAGAGCAAACGGTTGATCGCCTATCACGAGGTCGGTCACGCCATCGTCGGCACGGTGTTAAAAGACCACGATCCGGTGCAGAAAGTCACCCTCATTCCCCGCGGGCAGGCTCAGGGTTTAACCTGGTTCACCCCCAACGAGGAACAGGGGTTAACGACCAAATCGCAGTTAATGGCCCGGATCAAGGGCGCGTTAGGCGGTCGCGCGGCGGAAGAGGAAATCTTCGGTTATGACGAAGTGACCACCGGCGCGGGGGGAGATCTGCAACAGGTGACGGAAATGGCGCGCCAGATGGTGACGCGTTTCGGGATGAGCGATCTCGGCCCTCTCTCGCTAGAAAGTCAGGGCGGCGAGGTGTTTCTCGGGGGCGGTCTGATGACCCGATCGGAATATTCCGAGAAAGTGGCCACGCGCATCGATGACCAGGTGCGATCGATCGTCGAACTCTGTCACCGCGACGCGCGGCAGATCGTCCGGGACAATCGCGAGGTGATCGATCGGGTGGTGGATCTGCTCATCGAGAAAGAAACGATCGACGGCGCGGAATTCCGCCAGATCGTCGCCGAGTACACCCACGTTCCCGAAAAAGAACAATTCGTCCCCCAGTTGTAGGCGGACGGTAAGAACATTCGATCGGGTGGGTTCAGGCTCATCCGATTTTTTACGGCCGCTCTCCCCGATCGAAAATAAAAATCCCGATCGGGAGAAAAAAATCGATTTTCCCGTCAAGGGATTTGCTACACTACCTTGCAATTCTTTGTTTTTTGGCGAAATAGCCCCTATCATAAAGTTGACCGGGCAAGGTTCGGTCGAATTTTCCAGAATAGTGTCGTGGGAGTCAGGAGTGACAACAGTGAAAACGGTAGATTTTAACGGACAACCTTTCCATTTCATCGGTATTGGCGGTATCGGGATGTCGGCGCTCGCGTATATCCTCGCCAAGCGTCATTTACCGGTCTCTGGCTCCGATTCACGGCCTAGCCATATTACCCAACGCTTACAGGCGGCCGGCGCGCACGTTTTCAACCGCCAGGAAGCGAAAAATCTCGAATTATTCCGTTCCCGTCTCTCGGTACTCGACCCCGGCAACGGTCACGGCAAAAATCACGACTGTATCCCGCAGGTGATCTGCTCGACCGCGATTAACGATCGCAATCCGGAATATCAAGCGGCCAGAGAGTTAGGATACCCGATTTTTCACCGTAGCGACGTGTTAGCCGCTTTAATCGCCGACTACGATAGCATCGCCGTCGCCGGAACCCACGGGAAGACCACGACCAGCAGTTTAATCTCCTACGTGCTGTTAGAAGCCGGTCTCGATCCCACGATTATCGTCGGTGGCGAGGTGGACGCGTGGGAAGGAAACGCCCGGCTCGGTCAGGGTCGCTATCTGGTGGCGGAAGCGGACGAGTCCGACGGTTCCCTGACCAAACATTCCCCGAAAATCGGCGTGATCACCAATATCGAACTGGATCACCCCGATCACTATCAAAGTCTCTCGGAAGTGGTCGATACTTTCCGCGTCTTCGCCGATCAGTGCGAGGTATTAGTAGCTTGTTTAGATTGCGAGACGATTCGCGAGCATTTCCAACCGACGATTAGTTATAGCCTCGATCCGGCTAAATCCGCCGATTATACGGTTAAAGATATTATTTACGAGCGCGGGATGATGAAAGCGGAGGTCTGGGAGAAGGGCCAGTACCTCGGCGTGATGGAAGTGAAGATTCCCGGACAACATAATATTAGTAACGCGCTGGCGGTGGTGGCGATCGGCCGCTATCTAGGCTTAGAATTCGAGACGATCGCCGACGCGATCGCCACCTTCGAGGGCGCGAAACGCCGTTTCGAGTTTAAAGGGGAAGCCAACGGGATCACCTTTATCGACGATTACGCGCACCATCCCAGCGAACTGCGGGCGACTCTCTCCGCGGCGAAACTGAAAGTCCAGCAAAAACAATACAAACGCTCGATCGCTATCTTCCAACCCCACCGCTACAGCCGCACGGCCACGTTTTTAGAGGAATTCGGCACCGCTTTCGGCGACGCGGATATCGTGGTTCTCACCGATATCTATAGCGCGGGCGAGGTGAACGTGCATCGGGTTAGCGGTCAACAGGTGGCGATCGAGGTGGGACAACATCACCCGAAAGTTCACTACCATCCCGAATTGAGTTCTCTAGGCGAATTTTTACAGGATATCCTACAACCCGGAGATCTGGCGATGTTTCTAGGCGCGGGCAATCTCAACGGAATTATCCCGGAAATGCTCTCTCTCTATAGCTTAACGACTAGCCGGATCGCGTAGGCGGAAAAAGACGCGGAAGGTGGGGGGGTGAAGGGAAACCCTCTCCGGACGCGAGAGGATCTGTCACGGAAATCCCGATTTCTCCGGGCGACCGGAAAACGGGAAAAGATATCCGCGCTCGTATTCTGACACGATCGCGGGAGAGAAAACAGGATTATCGGATAAAACCCGTAATTTCCGTTTTTTTCTCAAGAATTCGATAGCTTCGATTTTTGGGGTTTTACAGCGTTTTCTACTTCGACGGGGTAAGACCTGAATTCCCGACGCTATACTACGAGGTATTTTCGTCCTGACTCTAGCTTTCTCTAATTCACGTTCACTTTACCGACCCACACGAGTTATGACCCTCCATTCCCTATCTCTCTCGAATGCCATCTGCCCGATCCGATCGAATGTTTCCCTCGCGGAATTCACCTCCTATCGGGTGGGGGGCGAGGCGCGATGGTACGCGGAACCTCGGGATCTCGCGGGATTAAAAGCCTCGATCGATTGGTGGCGAGAGCGGGATCTGCCGCTGACGATCCTGGGCGCGGGATCGAATTTACTGATCAGCGATCGGGGTCTGCCGGGTCTGGTTATTAATACCCGTCGCCTGCGATCGAGTTCCTTCGACGCGGAAACGGGGACGATTACCGCGGCCGCGGGGGAACCCCTCCCGAAATTAGCCTGGAGAGCGGCGAAACGGGGCTGGAAAGGGCTGGAATGGGCGGTCGGTATCCCCGGAACCGTGGGCGGCGCGGTGGTGATGAACGCGGGCGCGCACACCTCCTGTATCGCCGATCGATTGGTTCGGGCGATCGTTCTCAACCCCGACGGGGAGATCGAAACCCTCGCGCGGGAAGATTTACACTACAGTTACCGCACCTCCCGCTTACAGGGAGATAATCGCTTGGTCATCGAGGCGACTTTACAGTTAGATCCGGACTCGACCGAGGAGGAAATGATGGCCCTCACCACGCGCAACCTACACCATCGCAAGAATACCCAACCCTACGATCGCCCCAGTTGCGGCAGTGTTTTCCGCAACCCGAAACCGAAGTTCGCGGGCGCTCTCATCGAGGAATTGGGCTTGAAAGGCTACCGGATCGGCGGCGCGCTCGTTTCCCCCCTCCACGCCAACTTTATCGTCAATATCGGCGAGGCGAAAGCGTCGGATATTCTCCATCTCATCCGTCACGTACAGGAACAGGTTTCCGATCGCTTCTCTCTGTGGTTAGAACCGGAAGTGAAGATTTTAGGCGAGTTTGAAGGAATTTAGCCGGCGAACGGTATCCATTTTTACAATAGAAAGAAGATCGTAGAGTCGGGAGTCGGGAGGCAGGAGGAGAGGGTAAAGATGAGGGACTGAAAAGGAATTTTTTCCCTTTTCCCCTTCCCTTTTTCCCAAAAAACTCCCCTTTTCCCCAAAAAATTCCCATCCCCCCATCCTCCTCGGAACCCGCGCCCGATGAACCGAGTCCTAGTTATTCGGGATTCCCAACGATATTTTTATCGAAAAACCGCTATACATACGGATCATGAAAGTTAAAGTATCACTGGCGCTGGCCGCCTTGATGACCGCGAGTGTCAACTCGATCGACCCCCTAATCTCGACCAAAGCCCAGACTTTCGACGAACAGCCGATCGATCAGACCAAAATGGTGGCGATCGCCCGTCCCTACGGAAGCAATAAGTACGACTTACTGGTACTCGAACAGATCCCCGGAAAGAAACAATGCTGGAGTGAGAGCGGCTCGAATCCCGTGATGATCGATCCCCTCCTCCTCAATTTCGATTTCACCGGCATCTGTCGTCGGGCTACCGATAGTAACGGTTATTCCATCCGTCTCGACGGTCGCGATTTCGGCCTCGATTATATTCTACGGATCGTCGAGCGCGGCGGCGAATTGGTGTTAGTCGGCACCCCCCGCGATACCCGACGGCCGGAATTGGTGGTCGGCCGGACGCGGGGAATGCAACAGGGTTTTATGAAAATCATCCTCGAACCGGGCTGGCAGTTTAGCCGTCGCGCCTTTCAGGGCAAGAGTCTCGGTCATTTCTACTTCACCGGCAAGGAAGCGGAAGTCCTGGCGGCGGCCGGAAAAACGCCCCCGCCGGATACCAATACCACTTCCCCGGCCGCGAGTTTTCGGGATACCGGCAACGATATCTATAAAGCGGAGATCGAGAAAGCGGTCGCGCTGGGATTCGTGGCGGGATTTAAGGAGGATAATACTTTCCGCCCGGAAGAACCCGTTACCCGCGAGCAGTTTACCGCGATGGTGATCGGCGGGATGGGAACGGTCGGGAAAATCAATATCGATGAGGTAGCCGCCGGGGGTACGACGTTTAGCGATGTCGAGCCGACCCGATGGAGCGCGAAACGGATTCAATGGGCGCGAGCGAACGGGATCATCGCCGGGAAAGCGGGCGGTCAGTTCCGTCCCACCGATCCGGTCACGCGAGCGGAAATGATGGCGATTTTGAACAAAGCCGCCATCTATCTAAAGACACAAAATAAACTCTCCCCGGAACTACTAGAAACGAAAACGCCGATCGCTTTCTCCGATATTTCCGGGCATTGGGCGGCCGGTGTGATCGAGCAGATGTCCGGTTTCTGCGGGGTGGCCTCTCCCCTGAACGAACGGGGAACGGATTTCGCTCCCAACGATCCGGCCAAGCGGAATTACGCCGCGGCCGCGATCGTCCGGACGCTCGATTGTGTGAAGACGCAGAAGAAATAGAGCGATCGACGGCGATCGAGAGAGACGTGAGAATCCGATCGAGGCGGGGGCGTGAAGTTCGCGCCCCCTTCGCGTTGTAGTCCTGACTTTCCCGGCTTCTAACTCCTGAACTTTCCAGACTTTTTCGGCTTTCGATGTCCGGGTGTTATCGCGATACTAGAGTCATGCAAAACAACGTTAGCCTTTCGGGAGACCCCCCCCATGCAACTCACCTATCGCGGCGTTACTTACACTCGCTCCACTGAAGCGGAAACTCCCAACACCGTCCTACTTGTCTATCGCGGCGTTACCTACACTCGAACCCTCGCTCCGATTTCCCCCGTATCTCGAGCGATGCCCGCGACCGAAAAAACCGTTGAACTAATTTACCGCGGGGTGAAGTACACCCGTCCGGCCTCTCCCTTCATCCCTTACGAGAAGCCCCGCGCTATCAACTGGCGTTACCAATTTTCTGAAATATCGGCCTGAAGTTTTATAAACCTTAAAAATGAATGATTTTCTCGATTTTTCTGGCGATCTCAGTTCACGATCAACATAGTTTATCTACTATGTTGATTTTTTTTGGACGCTATCGGGAAAAAGACCGTTCGATTGCCTCGGAATATCGGTAGGCTAAAGGATACGCTGAACGCGTCGATCGAGTGTCGGGAGATCGATCGGGACAATAAAATAGAAAGAGCGACAGGGGGTAAATTATGACTACGGAAAGATGGGACGATGAAAGACTCGATCGCCTGGCGAGTACGGTGGAAAATCTCTCGTTACGGATGAACGAGTTCGCGGAGAGGGATATTCAATTGGCGAGTACGGTGGGGACTACCTCGTTACGGGTGAACGATCTCCGGAAGTCGATCGGACAGACGACCCACAATGTCGATATGCTGGTGGGAGCGGTGAACGCGTTTATCGAGCGGGACAATGAGCGGAGACAGGAAATCGAGCGATCGAGACAGGAATCGGAAGCCTACCGTCGGGAAAATGACCAACGCTTTAACATACTTCTGGAAGAGATCCGTTTTCTCGTCCGTAGATTGGGAAGCGAGCGCGGGGATTGAGTTCGATCGATATGTCTTAGCCATAAATTGTAGAGTCTGGCATAGTTTGCTTGGCTCCAGTATTATCCGTTTACATTGTGACGCAGTACACTTTTGGACTGCGATTTGCAGTCGCAGTACATTTTTGGACTGCAAAAGCTCGTCGAGAATTTTTTATCTGTCCGTTGACATTGCTAGAGCTTTAAATTAGACTGGATTTAGTGCATAAACAAAAACTCCGACAAAAACCTACGCCAATAGGCTTTTCTCGGAAAGTTTATGTAAAAGTTCTTTTTTTTCTTAAAAACTATTATGACTCAGATCACACCGACTGTCAACCATGACAGTAATTCTAGTGTTGTCGGCAATTCTAGTGCTGATCTCGTGCAGTGCCAAAGACAAGACGAGGCCATGTCTCAAGCTTTCGCGGACGCGGCAACGTCAGGAGCGAGAACTTTTATCTGTCACGTTTACGAACAAGGAGGAAGAACACATCTCGTGTTTTCTCTCCCGCTTACTATGTTACTAGAATTAGCAAGGTTACAAAGTGCGGAGGCAAAAAAGAATAAGTCTAATGCGGATGAAGTCATCAACCGTCCTCTAATTCATCAGCACGTTAATGAAATCGCAAAATACTTACTGGAAACAGAACAGTATATTTTGCCATCGTTCATTTTTAACTCGAATACACCTATTAAGGTTTATACTTATGGAAGCGGCCCAGTTAAGTTTGGATATGCCGTTATACCTACCGATGTCGGGCTTTATGTTACCGATGGACAACATCGATTAAAGGCGATCGAAAAAGCCATCATTGAAAGACCTAGCTTGCGTAATGACAGTGTAACCGTTTTAGTAGTTCAAGAAGCAGATATAGACCAAATTCATCAAGATTTTGCCGATTGCGCTAAAAATAAGCCAATTCCACCCGCACTACTCGCCGCATTTGATGTTACCGATACTCTATCTAAGTTGACTCGGACTATCACGAATGATCTTGTCATATTTAACGGACGTATCGATAAAATATCTCGTTCGATCGGCAAAGATCCTGTTTATATGTTCACGATGAGTCAGTTACGGATTGGTATTGCTGAATTTGTTTTTGGTTCATCAAGAAAGCAAGTAATAGAATCTCGTGCTGGACAAAGCAAGAGTGAATTTCTCTTGATGCTTGAAAGAGCTAAGGTTTTTTACACGGAATTCGCCAAAAATAACGATACTTGGCAACTCTTACTCCAGCCTGTATCTCAATCGATCGGTCTGGATTTGTATGCTTTGCGGCAACATCGCGTAGACTTTAATACGGTTGGATTTCAGGTGATCAGTCGTATCGGCCATTTGATCTTTTTCGGGCAAGAGTTCACGGATTTACAAAGAGACTCCCTAATTAAAGCTTTGGCCGGTTTAGATTATAGCCGTGATTCCACGCTTTGGCAAAACAGCATCGTTATCGATGACGACGGTAACAAGAAAATAGTCACCCAGACAAGCGCGGTAGATAAAGCGTTCAAAGTAGCCAGAGATGAAGTGTCTCAAAGAACGGGCATTCCTCTCCTATAACGTTAGATAGCGATCGGGTATAACGCTCGATCGCTATCGTTGATAGATTTCGCTCGGGGACATTACATTAGAAAGAGTGTCCTTTCGAGCGTCTTTCTGATGAGTGCCATCCAAACCTCTCTTCTGCCAAATCGTACTGTTGATGAGTTCGTAGAAGATATCAATCTACTGACGAAAGAAATACAAGCGCTCTACTGTCTAGATGAAATCCCTTGGATTATTGGTGTCTCGTGGGGAAAAGACAGTTCGGCCGTTTTACAGCTAGTTTGGAGCGCGATCGCCGCTCTACCTCCAGAAAAACGCCAAAAAACGATTCATGTCATTACTACCGATACTATGGTAGAAAATCCGATCGTCGCGGCATGGGTACGCAAATCAATCGAAAAGCTTGAAAAAGCGGCAGAATCTCAACAAATGCCGTTTAAAGCTCATTTACTTTATCCAGTGGTCGAGGATCGCTTTTGGAGCGGGTTGATCGGCAAAGGCTATCCCGCACCTCGTTTAAAGTTTCGCTGGTGTACCGGACGACTCAAGATTAACGCGTCTAATAACTTCATCCGTGAAGTAATCAGAAATGCGGGTGAAACGATTCTTGTCTTGGGAATACGCAAGGCCGAAAGCTCTAATCGCGCCAAAGTCATGACAAAGCTGGAGTCTAAAAGAGTTCGCGATCGTCTTAGCCCTAACGCGAATATGCCGAACTCGCTCGTTTACAGCCCGATCGAGGATTGGCGAACCGATGAAGTATGGATGTACTTGCTACAGTGGGAAAATCCGTGGGGTGGCAATAACAAAGATCTATTCGCCATGTATCGGGGAGCGACCGCGGATAACGAGTGTCCGTTAGTGGTCGATACCTCTACTCCTAGCTGTGGGAGTTCTCGTTTCGGCTGTTGGGTGTGTACGTTAGTGGATAAAGATACATCCTTGAGCATGATGATCCAGAATGACGAAGAAAAAGAGTGGTTACAGCCGCTTGTAGACCTTCGTGCCGAGTTAGACATTTTGGATGATAGAGAAAAGCGAGATTTTCGCCGTATGATCGGGAAAGTGCAATTATTCGAGAGAAATCTGAACGGGGAGATCTCGATCGAACCCATTCCCGGCCCCTATACGAAACAGTGGCGGGAATATTGGCTCAGACGGGTTCTTGAAGCGCAGAAACAAATCCGCCAAAACGCGCCGGACGATATGAAAGACATCACCCTGATCACTATCGAAGAACTCAGCGAGATCCGGCGTATCTGGCGCGAGGAAAAACACGAATTCGATGACCAACTCCCCAAAATTTACGAACAAGTGACCGGCGAACCCTTCCAAGATCCCCGGCCCGGCGCCGATAACCAACTCCTCGGAATCGACGAGTGGGACACCCTCGCGGACATCTGCGCGGACGACCCCATGCACCTCGAACTTCTCGCCAAACTCCTCGACACCGAACGTCAATACTTCCTGAAAACCCAGCGAAAAGGTATCTACGGAGACTTAGAAAAATGCTTTAACTCCAGTTCCCGCGATCGCGAGGAAGCCATTCAAAACGCCCACTATCAACGGGATGTTAAAGAAGCCGCCCGACGCGGGGATGTCGCGGCCGTCAAGGAAAAACTAAAAGGAACCTTGAACGAACCCGAAAAAGACCCCGATAAACAACTCAACTGGGCGAGTATAAAATTTCCCGCCCCTTCCCCCGAGGAAGAATAAAATCGATCGATTGTAGGGGCGCGAGGCTCGCGCCCTTACTTATCCAACCCCGATCGAGCGTAAATATTCCCGTAACTTTTCCGCCTCGATCGAGTTGCCCCGCTCCTCCCATAATCGCGCCGCTGTTTGTAGGGAATTCACCGCGTCCTGATAATTTCCAAAACTCAGGAAAGTTACGCCGAGATTCTGATAGGCCTCCGCGTAATCCGGCGCGAGTTGAATCGCCTTTTGATAGGCTTGAATCGCCTCGGGAAAACGTTGTAATTGTTTTAAAACCATCCCTAAATTGTAATAGCCGATCGAGAAATTCGGATCGATAACGATCGTGCTGGCGAAAGCTTTTCGAGCTTCTTCCCACCGTCCGAGCGACTGTAAAACCGCGCCGAAATTATTATAGGTGCCGATTTTTAACGTCTCCATAATCGGTTGATCGAGGGCTTTCTGATAGTGATTTAACGCTCGATCGATTTCCCCGTGTCGGCTATAAGCGTTCGCCAGATGAAAATGTAACTCGTAGAGAATATGCGGGTTTCTATTATTATTTTTTAATCCCTGTTTGAGCAATTTTAGCCCCTCTTTCTCCCTGCCGATTTTTAAATACAAAGCTCCTAACTTACTACAAACATAGGGATCGCTCGGGTGAGATTGAAAAAATTTCTCCATCGCCTCCCGCGCCCGATCGAACTTGCCGAGACCCTGAATTTTCTCGCTCGTGTAGCCGTAATGCTCGATCCCGATCGAGGGAATTTCCACCACCTTCCAACACGCTTCTACCGCCAATAATTCCGCCACCGAATCATCGATAATCGCGTGATAGGGACGGGTAAAATATACCTTCGGATGCTTGCGAAACAGACGGGAAACCAGAGAATAGGGAGACTGTACCGCACCCACTTCCCGACGCAAGAAAGTGATTACTAAATTCTCCTCACCGGCCATCGCCTCACGAATCGCCGGCACGATTGACGGGTTCAGTTCCTCATCCGCGTCCAGAACCAGAATCCAATCCCCGGTGACGTGTTCTAGGGCCGCGTTTCTCGCGTCAGAAAAATTCCCGTTCCATTGAAAAACCGGCACTTTCGCGCCGTAACTTTCCGCGAGAGCGATCGTTCCGTCCGTCGAACCCGTATCCATCACGACCATTTCATCGACCACCCCCTTCACGCTATCGAGACATTTCGCCAGGGTGGCCGCTTCATTTTTCACGATCATGCACAGACTGAGTTTAGACATAAAATCACGGGATTAATTTAGGAAGAAGTTCGATCGCCAGGAGCGGGCATAGGCGAGACCTTTTCCGGCCGGGTTCTCCGAAAGTTGACGGCGATCGGGTAAAACGGTTTCCCGATGGCGCGCCTCTGGAATCTCGAAAGAAGAATGGGAGCGATTATAGTTTTACCTTCCCCTCCTGCCGACCACCTCCTCTAACCTTACTGGCCGTTATTCCGAATATTCATCGCGTACTCGCGGAAACGTTCCAGATCGGCCTGTAACGTCGATTCCACCACGCGACCGAGGAAAAGATTATCCATCAGTTTCCCCAACCATCCCGGAATCGCGTAGGCCGCGGTTAATTTGACAATACTTTTGTCGTGGCGATCGTAAAAACGGATCGCGCCGCGGTTGGGTAAACCGTCCACCGATTCCCATTGAATGATCTGGTGGGGAACGATTTTTAGAATACGCGATAACCAGGTAAATTCCAGCCCCCCACTGGCCAGTTTCCAACGCGAGAGATCGGGGTTATCTTCCAACACCTTCACCGACTCGATCCACTTCATCCAATTGGGCATCTGTTCGAGATCCGACCAGAGACTCCAGACGAGATCGATCGGGGCATCGATTTCAATTTGTACGCTATGTTCTAACCAGTTGGACATATTTTCGGAGTCGGCGCGAGGTGTAGGGGACTGGAGCGGGAATTTCCCGCTCGATCGATCTTAGCGAATGGCGGCGGTTTCTTGAACTTTCAGGCGATCGGCCTTCTCTAAAATCGCCCGCGCCGCCTGTTTCCCCGATAGCGTCGCGCCCTCCATACTGTCGATATAATCCTGTTGGGTATAGCTTCCCGCGAGGAAGAAATTAGCGATCGGTGTATCCTGAGAGGGTCGGTACACGTCCATCCCCGGCGCTTCCCGGTACAAGCTTCCCGCCAACTTCACCACGCTAAACCAAGTCATATTCAACTCCCGCGCCGAGGGGAACAGTTTCCGCACCTGTTCTAAAACGTGTTCGGCGATATCCTCGTTTTTCGCTTTAATAAACGGATCGCCCGGCGTTAACACCAATTGCAACAGCGATCCCTCTCCCTCGCGATAATAGTCGCTAGGGCTAGTCAGCGCGAGATCGGCGAAGCAGGAGAAATCCGCTTGATAAGTGTAGAGCAAATTATCGATCCCGACCGCTTTTTGCAATTGTTTCCGTTTTTCCGCGTCGTTTAACTCCGTCACCCAACCGTCGAAGCGCAGTTGAACGGTCGCCACGGGAACCGCTTCCAGTTTATAAATATTGTCGAATAACGGCATTTTCCGCCATTGCGAGGGAATCACCCGCTGGATTCCCGGCACATCGCAAGCGAACACGTAAGCGTCCGCGGTGATGGTTTCTTCCGTGTCCCCGTTGGCGACGACGATGCCGGTAACTTGGGTATTTTCATCCTCCCCGAGATAGAGAATTTCCCGGACTTGACGACGGGTGTGGATTTTTACCCCGCGGGATTCGAGATAATTGACGATCGGTTTATGTAAATACTCGTGCGGGGAACCTTCCAGCATCCGCAAAACGGAAGCCTCGGTTTTCGCCGCAAAAAACTGGAAAATCGTCAGCATACAGCGCGCCGAGATATTTTCCGTGTCGATAAATCCTAACGCGTAGGCGATCGGGTTCCACATTTTTTTCAAACTACCCTCGTTGCCCCCGTGCGCGCGGAACCAATCGGCGAAACTGATCGAATCGAGATCGCGGATGGTTTTCATCGCTCCCTCGAAGTCTACCAAACCCCGGACGATCGGACTGGTTCCCAACGCCAGCGAGTTGAAGATTTTATCCGCCGCGGACAACTGCGAGGAGGTGAAAAAGGCTTTCAAACCGTTGAAAGGAGCGCCGACGGGGAAACGGAAATCGAGTTCGCCGATTTTTCCCCCCTCGTTGATGAAGGTGTGGGTGTGTTCCTTGAGGAGTAGGGAGTCGAACGCGCCGACTTTTCTCATCAACTCGAAAAGGTTGTAATAACAGCCGAAAAAGACGTGCAGACCCATCTCGATGTGATTTCCGTCTGGATCTACCCAACTACCGACCTTTCCCCCGACAAAAGGACGAGATTCAAAGATCTCCACCTCACAGCCCGCCTCGACTAGATCGATAGCCGTAGCCATTCCCGCTAATCCCGCACCGACGATCGCCACTCGCATTCTGAGATACCCGTTACATTTGTTAACTTTTGACTCAAGATGTATTTTACCTCGATCGCGCGGGCGAGGGGATTGATCGGTCCGGGAGATCGATCGAATCCCCGATCGCGACGCTCGCTCCCGCCGTCCCCTCGAAGCGCGGGGATATAATAAATTATCCGGATCGAGTCATCCGAACAACGGACGGAAAACGCGAGAACGATTCTCTAGAAGAAGACAATGATCACATTTGAAAAGGCTTTGGATCTGGTGAGTCAATTATCGATCGAACAGCAAGAGATGTTAATCGATATTCTGCAAAGACGCAATGCCGAGGCGCGGAAACGGGAAATTATCGGCGAGTGTCGGGAAGCGTTAGCGGAGTATCGAGAGGGAAATCTTACGGCAGTGACCGCGGAGGAAGCGATCGCCGAATTACGAGATTATTTACAAAATTCCGATGAACCGTGAGAAAATTAATTCTAACCCCAAGATTTAAGCGATCGTTGAAAAAGTTCGTTCGGAAAAACCCCGGGTTACAAAGACAAGTCGAGCGAGTGTTGTTACAAATGGCCGAGGACATATTCGCTCGCGATCTGATGACACACCGTTTGAAAGGGGAATTAGAGGGCTTTCGCGCTTGTTCTTGCGGATACGACTCAATACCTCGCGGGTTAAGGATTTTTTAGGGCTTCTCGCCTACGGCGAATAAGGTTTCCAGTCTCCTTGTGAACCCGCGAATGACGTTATCTGGGAAGTATTGGGATACGACTGCCGTATTATTTTCTCTCTCGAAGAAAATTCAGAAACCGGTGAAGAAGAGATCGTTTTAATCACGATCGGGACTCACGATGAAGTGTATTGATTTTTTGTCATTATGTTCGGTTCGCCTATCCTCGATCGATCGAAGCATAATGATATTGTAGGCGACGATCGAACCCCAAGCACCGAACCCGACCATGACCACCGCGACCCGAAAACTCACCCTCGAAGAATATCTCCAGTACGACGACGGAACCGATACGCGCTACGAGCTAATCGATGGAGAATTGGTAAAAATGCCCCCGGAAACCGATCGAAATAACCTGATCTCGCTCTATTTACTGACCAGGTTCCTCGAATTCGTTCCTTTTAAACTCATCCGTCATAAAGACACGGAAATCGTCGTGACGGGAAATCGGACATCGGTACGCGTGCCGGATTTGATGATCCTGACGGAAGAATTAGTCGCCGCGATCGGTGGAAAACGCGCCACCATTACCCCGGATATGCCCCCACCCGCGTTAGTCGTGGAGGTGGTTTCCCCCGGAAAAACGAACGAGGATCGCGATTATCGATACAAGCGATCGGAATACGCGGCCCGCGGCATCTCCGAATACTGGATCGTCGATCCGAAAATCGATCGGGTGACGGTTTTAACGCTCGTGGATGGACTGTACGAGGAAAGCGTTTACGAGGGCGATCGATCTCTCGTTTCCGCGATCGTTCCCGATCTAAATCTTACCCCGAGCGAGATTTTCGCGGCGGGAAAATAAACCGAATCGCGCTCGGCTTTCACCCGCCGGCAAATATCGCTCTCAAGACTTCGGACGACAGACCACGAGCGAGAAAAATCCCTCCCGCTCCTCGATCGAGGCGATCTGATACCCTTCCACCGTCAGACTGGGAGGAACCTGCTCGATCGGTTCCCCCGCGTCCAACCACACTTCCAATAACTCTCCCGCGTCCAGGGTCTCTAACTTCAACTTCGTGCGGACGAAGTTAATCGGACAGGGAGTTCCCCGTAAATCTAAGGTCGCGCTCATTTTTGAAAAATACTACCTAAAAAGCCTTCCAATCCCCCTTTTCCGTGATTTTCGCTCTTCAGCCTCGCTAATTTTTCCAAAAGTTCCCGTTCCTCGCCGCTCACGCGGGTGGGGATATTCACCTTCACCGTGAGTCGGTGATCGCCGCGGCTGACCGCGTTGCCGAGTTTGGGAACGCCCTTATTTTCCAGGATCAGTACCGTGTTCGGTTGCGTCCCGGCGGGAATGGTCAGTTCTTCCGGCCCGTCCACCGTGTTCACCGCGATCGTGCAACCGAGAATCGCCTGAAGATAGCTGATCGAGAGATCGGATTTAATATCGATCCCCTCGCGTTGGAATTCGCTATCCGCTTCCACGGTCAAATACACGAACAGATCCCCCGGCGGGCCGCCCCGGAGTCCCGCGTCTCCCTCTCGGGAAACCCGAAGTTTCACCCCGTTATCCACCCCGGGAGGGATGGTAATTTTCAGTTTTTTCGTTTCCTGTTTCCGTCCCGCGCCGTTACACGCGTCGCATTTTTCCTCGATCACCTCGCCGGTTCCCTCGCAGGTGGGACAGACGGAAACCTGAGCGAAAGTGCCGAAGGGGGTACGGGTCGCCCGGCGAACCTGTCCCGAACCGCTACAGGTAGAACAGGTGCGCGATCCCGTTCCGGGTCTCGCCCCGTTGCCCTTACAAACCTGACAGGTTTCTAGGTGGGGAATGCGGATTTCTTTCTCGCCGCCGAAAACGGCCTCGCGGAATTTCAGTTTCAGGTCGAGACGGAGATCGTCCCCGCGGGTCGGGCCGCCCCGTTTGCGAGCGCCGGCCGCGCCGCCCATACCGCCGAAACCACCGAAAATGGTCTCGAAAATGTCGGCGAACCCCCCCATGTTCTCGTAGTCGAAGCCTTGCCCTCCCCCGGAAACCCCGGCCTCCCCGAACCGATCGTAGCGATCGCGCGTTTCCGGTTCGGACAGCACTTCGTAGGCCCGGTTAATTTCTTTAAAACGTTCCTCGGCGCCGACCTCTTTATTCACGTCGGGATGGTATTTTCTCGCTAAACGGCGGTAGGCGCGCTTAATGTCGTCCTTGCTGGCATCCCGGGAGACACCGAGAATATCGTAGTAATCAACTGGCATAGGAGGCGATCGATCCGTTCTCGATTGGATGGGTAAATTGTAGCTACCGTTGTCACTCTAGCAAACTTCCCGAGAAAGTATAGTAGGGTGATCGCGGGTTGGCTAGGGGGTTATCCCTACTATTCTAGGGAAGGGATTGGTTTTAGTCTACCGCCTCGTAATCACTGGCGATCGTTTCTTCGGCATCGTAGGGATCTTCGTAATTCCCGATCGGTTCGGTTAAACGAGCGTCCTGACTATTCACGGTTTTCAGGTTCGGATCGGTTAACGAGGGATCGATGGGCATTCCGTTGTTTTCGTCCGGGGATAGGGACATCTCGGACGCGACGGGACGCTCGCGGGGGGCGCGGCTAGGACGGGGGCGGAACGAGCCGTCGAGCGACTCGAACGGCGCGTTCGATGACCGCTCGGCCTGCCCGCCGGTGTAGACGCGGGTGCCGATTTCCAGAACCACCTCCCGGAATTCTTCGAGGGCGGTCTTCAATTTCTCGACGGAGAGGGCGGGATTGCGGAGGGAAACCTCCAGTTGTTGTCTTTTCTGATCGGCCAGTTGTCGGAGATCGGGGGTCACGATCTCGGCGTTCTCTTTGAGCGTCACCTCGTAGCTGTAGAACAGACTATCGGATTGATTGCGGATCTCGATCATCTGTAATCGACCCCGATCGAATTCGGCGTATTTCTCGGCCTCCTCGCGCATCCGCTCGATCTCGTTCGATTTCAGTCCCCCCGTGTGACTGATCAGGATACTCTGTTCTTTGCCCGTACCCTGATCTTGGGCCATCACTTTCAAGATCCCGTTGACATCGATCTCGAAAAGAACCTCGATCTGGGGAACGCCCCTCGGGGCCGGCGGGATTCCCGTCAGGAGAAATTTGCCGAGGGTCTTGTTATCTTTGGCCATCGCGCGCTCTCCCTGGAGGATGTGGATCTCGACGGAGGTTTGACCGTCGGCGGCGGTGGAGAAGACCTGGGAACGACTGGTGGGAATTGTCGTGTTGCGATCGATGATCTTGGTAAACACCTCGCCGAGGGTTTCGATTCCCAGAGAGAGGGGGATAACGTCCAGTAACAGCACGTTTTCCACCTCTCCCCCCAGAACGCCGCCCTGGATCGCCGCCCCGAGGGCCACGGCCTCGTCGGGGTTGATCGAGCGATCGATCTGTCCGGCCGAGAAGAAGCGGGAGATCGTTTGTTGGACGGCGGGAATCCGGGTCGAACCGCCGACGAGAAGCACCCGATCGATCTCTTCGGCCTTCAGCTCGCTATCTTGTAGGGCCTGTTGTACGGGTTCGAGGGTCAGTTCGACCAGTTCTCGGGTTAATTCCTCGAATTTCGAGCGGGTGAGTTCTACTTCCAGGTGCTTCGGCCCGCTTTCGTCGGCGGTGATGAAGGGCAGGTTGATCGAGGTCGTCAGCATACTCGACAGTTCGATCTTGGCTTTTTCCGCCGCTTCCCTCAGCCGCTGGATGGCCATTTTATCGGTGGTCAGATCGATATTTTCCTGGGTTTTAAAGTTCTCGATCAACCAGCGGACGATAACGTTATCGAAATCATCCCCCCCGAGATGGTTATTTCCCGCCGTGGCTTTCACCTCGAACACGCCACTTCCCAACTGGAGAATGGAAACGTCAAAGGTTCCGCCGCCGAGATCGAAAACGAGGATGTAGCGATCGTCTTGCTGTTTGTCCAACCCGTAGGCGAGCGCGGCGGCGGTAGGTTCGTTGATGATCCGTAACACCTCCAGTCCGGCGATCGTCCCCGCGTCCTTGGTCGCCTGTCGTTGCGCGTCGGTGAAATAGGCGGGAACGGTGATTACCGCGTCGGTAATCGGTTCTCCCAGGTAGGCCTCGGCATCGGCCTTGAGTTTTTGCAGGATCATCGCCGAGATTTCCTGGGAGGTGAGATCCCGGTCGCGAATCTTGATGTTCACGGTGTCGTCGCGTCCGCGGACACACTGGTAGGCCACCCTCGTCCGTTCCCTCTCCGTATCTCCCCAGCGTCGCCCGATGAAACGTTTGATGCTGTATACCGTGTTTTCGGCGTTGGTGACGGCCTGACGTTTCGCCAGTTGTCCCACTAATCTCTGGGCTTTACTAAAACCCACGATGCTCGGAGTCGTTCGCCCTCCCTCGGAGTTGGGAACGATGATCGGCTGACCTCCTTCGAGTACAGCGACACAACTATTGGTCGTCCCTAAGTCGATCCCGATAACTTTTCCCATGACGCTCTAACTAAATAACGATGGTATACACGAGACGATCGTCGGTGAGGTGAAAGAGATACGAGAGTTCGGTTTTCGCTCGCTCGACACGAGGTTATCGACGGGGAAATCCCCCTACCTTATTTTCCGATCCTAGCAGAAATCGCCGAGAAAACCCGCGGCTTCACGCGTTCGAGTTCGATCGACCTCTCGCCGGGGTTAGCGACGAGCGTCGGTCTCGCGAACAATTTTAAGATGCCCAACTTTTCCGGGCTATCGATCATCGAATCCCCGGGCCCGGGAAAATCTTTATGTTTCCCGGCGAGGATCGATCGGGGGCCGCCGGGCGCTTCGGGGAAAGGAGATCCCGTCCCGGGCGGCTTTTCCAGCGGATGGATTAGCGATCGGCGGTCGTTTCCGCCGCTCTTTCCGATGAATCCGCGTTCGGATCGGTATCCGGGGGGGCGGCCACTTTCACCAGCGCGTGACGCAGGACCCGATCGTCGAGAACGTAGCCGCGCACTAACTGTTCGGTGACGGTTCCCTCGGGATACTCGTCCGTGTATTCCCGCATCATCGCCTCGTGATAGGTCGGGTCGAACGGTTGTCCCTCGGGGCGCATCGGCGAGACCCCCAAACGTTTGAGGCTATCCACGAGTGTTTTGTACACCCCCTGGTAGCTCTTGTGGATGTTCATCTCTCCCTCGTTCGCCGGTTTGATCCCGGTTCTCGCCCGCTCGAAATTATCGACCACGGCGAGAATTTCCAGGAGGGTTTTTCCTTTAATTTTCGTTTCTAGCTCTTCTTTTTCTTTACTCGTTCTTTTCCGGAAGTTATCGAAATCCGCCGCTAGACGGGTGTAGTCTTTTTTGAAGTTCTCGACCCGCGCGTCCCGCTCTTCTAATTGTTGTTCGAGAGTCTCGACCCGCTGTTGTAAGGCGACGAGGGCCGGGTCGGGGAAGAGGGTTTCTACCGCCTGTTCTTCGGGGGAATCCTTCGTTTCCGTCCCGATCGAGCGATCGTCTCCGGTTAGTTGACCTTCTCCATCGGGCGACTCTAGGGGTTCGCCCGCGGCGGTTCCTTCCGGGGTAAGGTTGTCCGATTCTCCCGGGGACTCGACGGGATGTTCCGATATTTCTAGGGGATTGTGTTCTTCACTCATCATTACGTTGGGGAAATTGGGAAATCTAAGTGATCTTACTAGCTTTTCGCCGGTCGTCAGCCAGTTCGGGATAGGGGAAATCGGGTTCTCACTTCAGAAATTCACTCTTATAGGAACTCGATCGAGAAAGTCACTTCACAAACTACTGTAACATTTCAAGAGCGGAAAACTATCCGGAAACCGTCGCGGTAGTCGGGACGGCCGGCCGACCCCGCGAGAGCGGAAAAATTTTCCGGGTCGCCGCGAATTTTTTCGTCGGTACCGGGAATACTCAAGGGTAAGTGGAGAGGTTATGAGTGGTCTATGACGTATTCTTCCAAGAAAACTCGCGCGGTCGCCCTACGCAACTATTTTTCTCCGTTCGGCAATAAATTGGTACAGTCGGGGTATATCGCCGCCGATCAGATGCAACAGGCGCTCGTGGAGACGCGAAAGTCGGGACGGTCGCTCGTTGAAGTGCTCCAGCAATTAACGGGTCGTCCCCTCCCCCCCGAATTACAGCGTCAGTATAAAAAAAATCAACTTTTCGAGTTAAAAATTCTCTACGGGGTCGAGTCGATCGATCCAGAACTGGCGGACGTGGATCATGTCGAGGTCGCCCGCCTGATCGATTCCCTGATCCCGATCGATCTCTGTCGCCGCTATCGCCTGATTCCCCTGCGACGGATCGAGGGGGAACCGACCTCGATTCTCATGGCGATGGTCGATCCCGATAACCTGGAGGCGATCGACGATATCAATCGCATTCTCCGCCCCCGGGAACTGGGCTTACAACGGCTGGTGATCACCGGCGAGGATTACGAGAGACTGCTGGAAAAATTCCTGTCCGCCCGCTCGGAACTGGAACAGGAGAAGGAGAGAATCCAGAAAGAGAAAGAAATCCAAAAACTCTCCGATCTCACCGATATTGTCGGGAATCTCGACGGGGCGATCGGCGAGGTCATCGAGGATAACGCCGACGATCTCGGAAGCGGCGACGCGAACCAGGCCCCGGTGATCAACCTGGTCAATAAAATTCTCGCCAAGGCTCTCCAGGAAGGTACCTCGGATATTCACGTCGAACCCCAGGAAGAATACCTGAAAATCCGTTTTCGCAAAGACGGCGTACTCCACCAAGCTTTCGATCCCCTGCCGAAAAAAATCACCCCCGCGGTGGTCGCCCGTTTCAAGATCATGGCCGATCTCGACATCGCCGAACGTCGTCTCCCGCAAGATGGCAAGATCCGACGGATGTTTCAGGGCAGGAAAGTGGACTTCCGGGTGAACACGCTTCCTAGTCGCTACGGCGAGAAAGTGTGTTTGCGTATCCTGGATAACTCCGCGACCCAACTCGGCCTCGATAAATTAATCACCGATCAGAAAACGCTCAATATCGTTCGAGAACTCGCCAGCCGGCCTTTCGGTCTGTTTCTCGTGACGGGGCCGACGGGAAGCGGGAAATCGACCAGTTTGTACTCGGTACTCGCCGAACGCAATCATCCCGGCGTGAACATCAGCACCGCCGAAGACCCGATCGAGTATTCCCTGCCGGGCATCACCCAGGTACAGGTGATCCGGGAGAAAGGGATGGATTTCGCCTCGATCCTCCGGGCGTTCATGCGCCAAGATCCGGACGTGATCCTCGTCGGGGAAACGCGAGATAAGGAAACGGCGAAGACGGCGATCGAGGCCGCGCTGACCGGTCACTTGGTTTTGACGACCCTACACACCAACGACGCGGCCGGGGCGATCGCGCGTCTCGACGAGATGGGGATCGAACCGTTCATGATCTCCGGTTCTTTACTCGGTGTGTTGGCCCAGCGTCTCATGCGTCGGGTCTGTACTGAATGTCGCGCCCCCTATCACCCGTCCTCGGAAGAACTCGCCCGTTTCGGTCTCTCGGCCTCCAACGAGGAAGAAGTGACCTTCTACAAGGCCAACACCCTCACCCCGGAAGAGATCCAACAGGGGAAAGAGCGGGGAAATCTCTGTACCAAGTGCGGGGGCAGTGGCTACAAAGGTCGGGTCGGTGTCTACGAGGTCATGCAGAATAGCGAACAACTGCAAAGTCTGATCAACCAGGGAGCGACCACCGATCGCATCAAGGAGGCCGCGGTCGAGGAAGGAATGGTCACCCTACTCGCCTACAGCTTGAATCTCGTTCGGGAAGGCTACACCACCCTAGAAGAAGTCGAACGGGTCACGTTCACCGATTCCGGATTGGAGGCGGAACTGAAAGCCAAGCGCAAGAGCGGTTTAACCTGTCGCACCTGTCGGGCCGAACTACAACCCGACTGGCTCGATTGTCCCTACTGTATGACCCCGAGATTCAGCGAGTAGAGCGTGGAGATGGGGAGACGGGATGTCGGGTGTCGGGAGATCAGGAGATGGGAGCGGGAAATATAGAGAGGATATAGTTCCGGGAAAAAATCGAGAGTTTCGAGCGATTGACTCTCTACCCCCGACTCCCCGCTCCCCCCACCTCCGCGCTCCCTAAACCCTACCCCCGACACCCCACCCCCGCGCTCCCAACTCCCCGTTACCGATCGAACAACCTAGTCAAACTATCTGGAGGAAACCTAACGATGGCGGATTTGATGATCGAAGATCTCATGGAGCAATTGGTCGAGATGGGCGGTTCGGATATGCACATTCAGGCGGGCGCGCCGGTGTATTTCCGGATTAGCGGCAAACTCGGCCCGATTAACGAGGAAATTCTCTCGCCCCAAGACTGTCAGAAGTTAATTTTCAGTATGCTCAATAATACCCAGAGAAAAGAGCTAGAACAAAACTGGGAATTAGATTGTTCCTACGGGATTAAAGGGTTAGCGCGGTTCCGGGTGAATGTCTATAAAGAAAGGGGATCTTTCGCCGCCTGTTTGCGCGCCCTATCCTCGAAAATTCCCAACTTCGATCAGTTAAACCTGCCGAATATCGTGCGGGAGATGGCGGAGCGACCGAGGGGATTGATTCTAGTCACGGGTCAGACCGGTTCGGGAAAAACCACCACCCTAGCGGCGATTCTCGACCTGATCAACCGTACCCGTTCCGAACATATCCTCACGGTAGAAGACCCGATCGAGTACGTTTTCCCCAATATTAAAAGTCTTTTTCACCAACGTCAGAAGGGCGAGGATACCAAGAGTTTCGCCAACGCGCTGAAAGCCGCCCTCCGGGAAGATCCCGATATCGTCCTCGTCGGCGAGATGCGGGACTTGGAAACGATCTCGCTGGCGATCTCGGCGGCGGAAACCGGTCACTTGGTTTTCGGAACCCTGCACACGAACTCGGCGGCGGGTACGGTCGATCGGATCATCGACGTGTTCCCGGCCAACCAACAGGCCCAGATCCGGGCGATGCTATCCAACTCCCTGATCGCGGTGTTCAGTCAGAACCTTGTCAAGAAGAAAAACCCCAAACCGGGAGAGTTCGGTCGGGCGATGGTTCAGGAAATTATGGTCATCACCCCGGCGATCGCCAACCTGATCCGGGAGGGCAAAGCCCCGCAAATTTACTCGGCGATCCAGACCGGGATGAAGCTAGGAATGCAGACGATGGAACAGGGATTGGCGAATTTAGTCGTGAGCGGGGTGGTTTCTTTTGAAGAGGCCATTTCCAAGAGCGCGAGACCCGATGAACTACAACGTCTCGTGTCCGGGGCGGGGGCCGCGTCGATGAAAGCGAAGACCAAGGTCTAGAGAGCGAGGGTCGTTCCCCATCGACCCGATTCGTATCCACCCATCCATCCTGTTCTGATTCACGTTGACTAGTCACTATCCTAGGTGTAGCCATGCCCACGTTTGTCGCTCAAGTTAAAAACAATTCGGGAAAGATCTTGCAGGAAAAAGTCGAGGCCATGTCTCCCGAACAGGCCCGTACCCTGCTGAAAGCGAAATATCCTAGCGTCGGTCAGATCAAACAAGCGGGGGGATCGATCGATCTCTCCTTCTTGGAATCGATGTTCTCCAATATCACCATCAAGGACAAGGCGGTGTTTTCCCGTCAGTTCTCGGTGATGATTAACGCGGGGGTGGCGATCGTCCGGTGTTTGGGCGTTCTCGGCGATCAGTGCGGTAATCCCAAGTTGAAAAAAGCCCTACAGGCGATCAGCGCGGAGGTTCAACAGGGAAGTACCCTCTCGGACGCGATGTCCAAACACCCGGATTGTTTCGACGATCTCTACGTCAGTATGATCGAGGCCGGCGAGACGGGGGGGGTACTCGACGAGGTGCTGAACCGTCTATCGAAACTGCTCGAAGATATGGCCCGTTTGAAAAACCAGATTAAATCGGCGATGACCTACCCGGTAGCGGTGGGAATTCTAGCGATCGTCGTGTTTTTCGGGATGACGATCTTTCTGATCCCCGTTTTCGCGAAAATTTTTACCGATTTAAAAGTGGAACTACCCG
This sequence comes from Pannus brasiliensis CCIBt3594, assembly GCF_036688125.1. NCBI lineage: Bacteria > Bacillati > Cyanobacteriota > Cyanophyceae > Chroococcales > Microcystaceae > Pannus > Pannus brasiliensis. The sequence continues at coordinate 44,268 of NZ_JBAFSM010000036.1, forward strand.
CGTTGACCAAATTCATGCTCTTTCTCAGTAGCGTGATGCGAAGCTGGTTGATCCTGATCCCGATCGTCACTATCGCGGGGACCGTTTTCTTACTGAAGAATTACTATAAAACCCCGACGGGACGGTTACAGATCGATGCTTTTTTCTTAAAAATGCCTTTATTCGGTGAATTAAACGAAAAATCGGCGGTAGCGCGTTTCTGTCGGGTATTCGGGACGTTAACCCGATCGGGCGTACCGATCCTGAACTCGCTCGATATCGTCTGTAACACGGTGGGGAATCAGGTGATCGCCAACGCCATCGCGGGAGCGAAATCGGAGATCCAACAGGGGGGGATGATGAGTCTCGCCCTCCAAAACGCCAATGTTTTCCCCCCGCTCGCGATCCAGATGATCAGCATCGGCGAGGAAACGGGAGAATTAGATGCCATGATGATGAAAGTGGCGGATTTCTACGAGGATGAGGTGGAACAGGCGGTTAAAGCGCTCACCAGTATCATCGAACCGATCATGATGGTCGGGATCGCCGGGTTGGTGGGAACGATCCTCCTGTCGATGTACCTACCGATGTTCAAAATTTTCGAGGCGCTCGGATAGATTGGAGGGGTCAGGAGTAGGGAGTAGAGGAGTAAATTTCTCGAAACTCTCCATTTTTTTTCCGAAACTATATCTTCTCTAGATTAATTTCCCACTCCCCACTCCCTATCCCCCCGTTTCCCCGTCTCCCTATTCCCCGCTCCCTATCGCGTAACGATCGATAATCCAGATGAGTGAATCTTTCTCTTACGAAACCTTACTGGCGGAGTATAGCTGTCGGGAGGGAGCGATCGAACTGCTCCGGCAATACCGACCCTATCTCGAACTGATTCCCAGTATGCGCCGTCCCGAACACAGCCTGATCACGATCCCGCTACCCCTGGTGAGAATCCGGCGCCCCGAGGCGACTCCCGCGCGGGAAACGGTGCGCTTACCCTGCGATCTGGCGATCGTGATGTGCGATCCGGAGTGGAAAATCAAGCTCGGTTCGGAAATTCTAATCTTTATTCACCGTCCTAACGAAGATTTCTCGGATTTACTGAAACGTTGGCGGGAATGTCAGCTTTATCTCGATCAAGAATACGAATGGTTGATGCCGCCGCGGGAACAGCATATGTTTAGCGAGGGAGCCGAAGAGGTTCACCCGCTGTTCGTGGTTTTGGACAGGACTCCCGATCGGATTAAAAGAGGGTTAGCGGGAGCCTGTTTACCGATGGTCGTCCGCTCCTCGACGGTGAGTTTCGCGGACGAAGCCCTAGAATTGGTCGATCGAGAGTGAATCCGCCCGAAAAGATCACGCGATCGCTTCCCGTAACTTCGGATCGCCGTACCAGCTATAAATACCCTCGGTAGCGGGTTCGATATTGAATTCCGCTCGCAGTTCGTCGAGGGGACGCTCGAACATCTCTTCCCATTTCACGGGGAATAAAGGTTTCGCCTTCATTCCCATCTCGATCCCGTCGCTAATCAAGCGGAAACGATAGCCCAGGGTTCTGGCCTGTTCGATCGGGTCTTCCGCTTCCACGTAAAGCCCGTCACTGGCAAAGAAAGCCATCAACATCGAGAGGAGATCGACGAAAACGAAGGCGGGAAAGCCGATCTGCCCGCCGAAAACCGAAATAACGCCCAATTCCCCGAAATTATCCAAGCTAAACCCGGTCAGAATATGGTGAAGATCGTGGGTTTTATAGACGCGGAAGATGATGTAATCCTCCGGGTTCTCGAAACCGGGGGGAGTCCGATAGAACTGGGGATCGTAGCCCAGCGCGCTCATGACTCTAGCGTAAGTCCAACCGAGGGAACCCTTCGGCATTTTTAGCATCGTGTCGAGATCGTAGGGGGGGCCGACGTAACGTTCCTCTAACATCGCCCGCGACGCGGGATCTCGCTCGATCGCCTTGACGCACACGCTCATCGGGCGAGTCCCCTTGAGTTTATCGCTGAGATCGAAAACGTTATTAACATCGCTTCCCGCTCCCGCCGCCTTATCGACCAATTCGAGAAATTTTTGCAGGTTTTCGGGCGTGACGACTTTATCGATATATCGGAAACCCATAAAGATGTACCTGGAAAGGTTTTTTCTGAACATCATCCTATCGCTATCCCCCTCGATCGGGCGGAATTTCTCGCGACTATCCGCGGGGGGTTCGCTACAATTGCAATTAGACAACAATTATTGAGAATGCCATGAGAGAACTCGATCGAGATAAAACCATCGACCTCCTCAACGAGATCATGGAATTTGAACTCGCGGGAGTCGTCCGTTACACCCATTATTCCCTGATGATCACCGGGCCGCACCGTATCCCGATCGTGCAGTTTTTCCAGGCCCAGGCCACGGAATCGCTCACTCACGCGCAACAGGTCGGCCAGATCCTCACCGGACTGGAAGGCCATCCCAGCCTGAAAATCGCGCCGATCGAGGAAACCTACGAACACGATCTTAAAGCCATCCTGACCGAGAGCCTGAATCACGAGAAGAAAGCGCTCGATCTCTATAAAACGCTCCTCGATACGGTGGAAAACGCCAGCGTTTACCTGGAGGAGTTCGTGCGCGGCATGATCGGCACCGAGGAACTACACACGATCGAGATCCGGAAAATGCTGAGAGATTTCGCCTGAAACCGGTCGTTATCTCCTGCTACGATCTAGGCTGTAGGTTCGATCGACAGTCATGGATCTCAGTCTAGCTTTACCGACTTTCGCGATCACGCTCCGGGAGGGTTTCGAGGCCGCTTTAGTGGTGGGCATCGTCCTCGCGTGCCTGGAAAAAGCGGGGCGATCGCGTTTAAACGGATGGGTGTATCGCGGTATCGGCGCGGGAATTGTCGCCAGTTTCCTCGTCGGTTTTTTATTGCGCGGGATCTTACTCGGGGTGGACGCGTCGCCGAGTCCTTACGTCCCGATGATTAAAGAATTTCTCGCGGCCCTGTTCGGGGCGATCGCCGTCGTCATGCTGAGTTGGATGCTGATCTGGATGACGCGACAGGCGAAATCGCTGAAATCGTCGGTAGAAAACGAGGTGAAATCGGCGTTAACGGACGATAATGGTGCGGGGAAGGCGGTTTTCCTGTTGGTGTTTATCGCCGTTTTGCGGGAGGGTTTCGAGACGGTTCTCTTTATCCTCGCGCGCTTTCAGGGACAGTGGGGCGTTCAGGCGATCGGGGCGAGCGCCGGGTTAATCGTGGCGACGCTGTTGGGAGTTCTGCTATTCGCGGGCGGGATCAAGATAAATATCCGGCTTTTCTTTCAAATTATGGGGATTTTCCTGCTGTTAATTGTCGGGGGACTGGCGCTCGGGGTTTGTAAACATCTGGACGCGGCGATCGGTTTATTGAGTTCGATCGATCCGTTTTACGCGCGTTTCTGTTTGACCGCTCCCGCGTCCTGTTTGTTGGGGCCGTTGGTATGGGACGGCTCGGGAATCTTGAGCGAGCGAACCTTTCCGGGGATTCTACTCAAGGCGTTATTCGGCTATCGGGAACGGTTATTTTTAGGGCAAATTATCGTTTATATCGCTTTTTTAGGAATTATCGGCGGAATCTATCTGCGAAGTGGGTTCGATCGACCTCCGGTAAAAGTGAGCGTTGAAAATAGAATTGAGAACAAAACTGAAAATTTTAAGAATATTTAGCGATGGAATCTCGTATTTATATTCTTAAAAGCTTCTTTACTTCTCCTTTCTCCTCCTGACTCCTGACTCCTGGCTCCTGACTCCTGTCGCAACAAAAGATGTCTGAATTTTCGCGGGAAGTTCGATCGACCCGTCTCGCCCGCGAAATCTTCGCCGGTGTGAGGGAGAGCGGATCGCTGATAGCCGATCGCCAAAACCTGCTATGTTATGGGGAGGCAAAAACCATCTAAATAGATATTTTCACGAGTGGTAGTAACGGCATGGCTTACAGGCGGGTATTACTAAAATTGAGCGGCGAGGCCCTGATGGGAAATCTCGGCTACGGGATCGACCCGATGGTAGTTACCTCGATCGCCCAAGAGATCTCCGAGGTCGTCGCGTCGGGGATTCAATTGGCTATCGTCGTGGGGGGTGGCAATATTTTTCGGGGGGTGAAGGCCGCTTCTGCCGGAATGGACAGGGCGACCGCCGATTATATTGGTATGATAGCTACCGTGATGAACGCCATGACCTTGCAGGACGCGTTAGAACGCGCGAACGTGCCGACACGGGTGTTAACGGCGATCGCCATGCAAGAAGTAGCCGAACCCTATATCCGACGGCGCGCGATCCGTCACTTGGAAAAGGGACGGGTGATCGTTTTCGGGGCGGGATCGGGAAACCCTTTTTTCACGACCGACACGACCGCGGCACTCCGGGCGGCGGAAATCGACGCGGAGGTGGTGTTTAAAGCGACGAAAGTGGACGGGGTATACGATTCCGATCCGACGAGCAATCCGAACGCGCGGCGTTTTCAGAGTCTTACCTACGGTCACGTTCTCGCTCACGATCTCCGGGTGATGGACGGGACGGCGATCGCTCTGTGCAAGGAGAATAATATTCCGATCGTTGTTTTCGATCTCTCGGTGCCGGGCAATATCGTTCGCGCCGTACAAGGTGAACCAGTTGGAACGTTGGTAGGAGGTTCCTGTGAAGTTAGCTGAAGTTCAAGACCATATGCAGAAGACCATCGAATCTACCCAGAGGTCTTTTAATACGATTCGCACCGGTCGGGCGAACGCGTCACTACTCGATCGGATCGTGGTCGAGTATTACGGGACGGAAACCCCGTTAAAGTCCCTCGCGACGATCAGCACTCCCGATTCGACGACGATTTCCATTCAACCCTACGATCGCACCAGTATGGGAGCGATCGAGAAGGCGATCTCCCTCTCGGATATCGGGTTAACCCCCAGTAACGACGGACAGGTGATCCGCTTGAATATTCCGCCGTTGACGAGCGATCGACGGAAGGAACTGGTGAAACTGGCCGCGAAACTGGCCGAAGAGGGTAAGGTGGCGATCCGCAATATCCGCCGGGACGCGATGGACGCGGCCAAGAAACAGGAAAAAAATCACGACATTTCCGAGGACGAGGCCCGCGATCTCCAGGATCAGATCCAGAAAACCACCGATAAATTTATCGCCAAGATCGAGGAACTGTTAGCGGCGAAAGAGAAAGATATTATGACCGTTTAGAGAAGCCCGATCGAGTTTTTGAGAGAACAGGCCGCCTGGCCTGTTTTTTTTCACGGTCGAGAGTTTTGTCAGTCGATCGATCCGTATACTCAACCATCGCGCGCCTCGATCGAATAGGATTGTAACGGCGGATCGGGAACCGTTAAATATTCCCCCGTGTCGAGACGGTATTCAAAATGATGGTGGGGACAGGTGAGGATATTATCGGTGATTTCGCCGTCATCGATCGCCATTCCCAGATGATTACACGCGTTCCGAAAAGCGGTCACTTTTAACCCGTTTCGGTGCGGTAAAATCGAGTGTCCTTCCATCTTGATCCCCAACACTCCCCCGATTTCTACGGTCTGTTCGCGATCGATCTCACTCATAAAAAATACGCCAATAGTCCTTTTTACGAAAAAGCCGTTAAAGGTTTCGCCGCGTTTGCCAGGTCGTCCTACGAACTAGGCGTGACGATTTCCGCGAAACCCGTGGAAATTTACGCGCTTTTGGGTGGGTGTAACAGCCCACCTCTATTTTTAAATCATTGAGGGTTTAACTATTCCCGGATCGCCACGATTATCTTTTATTCCCACGCGGGATCGTCGGGATCGATCGCTGTCTTCTGAGAACGAGAATGTCGTCTATCCATATAAGCTTGGAAGGCTAGATTATCGTCCCGACGCGCGAGGAAGTAATCTTTTAACTCTCGATCGCTCATGGCCGCGTAATTAATATCATTCATACTTTTGTACTCCAGTTCGTTAAAGTCTCGAACTCAAAAGTTTCTTTTTTTTTCGATAAAATCAATCTTTAGGTGAACGAGAAAGAAAGTAACTTTATTCCCGAGGATTTTTTAATCCGAACAGCGATCGATACACGTTTTCCCCCTTGTTATAGGTCGCGATCTCGCGTTCGGTGGGGACGGGAAAAATATTTTCCGCTAACCATTGGCTCTCGTGTTGTCGGATAAAATGCGGATTCTCGGCGAATCGATCGGTCATTTCCCGCGCGATCGCTTCCACGTCCGACTGTAAAAAAACAATCCCGTCGGGAGCTAAATACCTCGCTAGACTGTTGACTAATTCCGGTTGTACCACTCGGCGCTTACTGTGGCGATGCTTGAACCAAGGATCGGGAAATTGAATGGAGACTTGTTTCAATTTTCCCTCGGGAAGTGACTCGAGTAAATCTTCCAAGCTCACATTAATATTACAGAAAAGAAAATAAAGATTGGTATAACCTAACCGATCTTTTTCCTCGTTCGCCTCGATTACCAATGCCTCGCGGATCTCGCTCCCCAGAAAGTTGATTTCCGGGTACAATCCGGCCATTCTGGTTAAAAATCTCCCCCGCGCGCAACCGATATCGAGGTGGATCGGGAGCGTGAGATCTTGGTAAACTTGGTTCCAATCGGGGATAGCGATCGGGGTGCGGTATTTATAACTGAGGGGATTGACGTGTTGACGGACGCGTACTCTAGCCAAAGATACTGTCTCCTGTCGATTCTCGATCGATCCAGTGTACCGATTTACCGAGACAAAGCGCGATGAATTTTCGTTTCGCCATTTTGAGCGATCCCCATATCGCTCTCCCGCGCACCATCCAAACCAATCCCAATCGCTTCCACATGGTGGAAGTTAGCATGAGGGCTTTGGAAATCGTTTTAGAGCGTTTACAGGCTTTAAAGCTCGATTTCTTGCTGATCCCCGGCGATCTCACCCAGGACGGGGAACCGGAAAACCATCGCTGGTTAGCCGATACCCTCGCTCGTCTCCCCTTTCCCGTCTACGTCGTCCCCGGTAATCACGATGTCGTCCGTTTACACGCGACGGAAAATCATATCGGTTTAGACGATTTCCCCGTTTATTATCAAAACTTTGGTTACGATAATCCCGAAAAACTCTATTACATTCAAGAAATTTTCCCGAAAGTCAAATTAATCGGTTTAAATTCCAACCAATTCGACGAAAACGGTAAACAGATCGGGCACCTGGACGGGGAACAACTGCTCTGGCTGAAAACCATTCTCCCCGATCTGCGCGACGATCTCGTGCTGGTGATGATCCACCACAACATTATCGAGCATTTACCAGGACAGTCCAGCCACGAGTTAGGACGACGCTATATGCTAGATAACGCACCCGATTTATTGACTCTTTTACAAGAAAACGGCGTGAATCTCCTGATAACGGGACATTTACACATCCAGGATATCGCCCATTCGCGCGGAATTCACGAGATCACTACCGGTTCACTGGTGAGTTATCCCCATCCTTACCGGGTGATCGAGTACCGCGGGAACACGGGAGAGCTACATATTGAATCTTTTCACCTAAAAAGTCTGCCAGAATGGGAGAATTTAGCGGAAATGTCCCGGAAATGGTTAGGCGATCGCTCCTATCCCTTCATGATGCGTCTGCTTACTACCCCTCCTCTCAACCTACCGATCGAGATCGCCGAGGAATTAGCCCCGAAATTGCGGAATTTTTGGGCCGATGTCGCGGGAGGGGACGCGATCTTCGATTTTGTCGATTTTCCGCCGATCGCCCGTCGTTACTTCCAAACCTTCAGCGCGATCGATTCCCGCGGAAATCCCCGTCTTATCGACAATCAAACCGTTTTAAATCTTAAATCCGGCTCGATCGTCGAGAGAACCCGTGTAGGATGATTTTCAGCAACGATCTCGATTAACCTCATGAAACGTTTTCTCATCACCTTTTTCTGTACTCTCTCGATCGTCGCGCTCGGCCTCTTCGGCTGGCAGTATAGCGCGACGAGTCAAGCGCTAACTTTAGAAAGTGCCGGATTAACCCTACAGCAAGTCGGTTCCGGGGTTTACACCCTGATCGCGAGTACCGATTTCCCCGCGAAAGACATGAAAAGAATCGCCATCTGTAACGCGGGAATCGTCATCGGCAAAGACGGGGTTTTAGTCATCGATCCCTTTCAGAGCGAGGAATTAGGAAAATTACTACTTCAGACGGTGAAAAAAATCACCGATAAGCCCGTTCTTTACGTTCTCAACACTCACTATCATTTCGATCATACGGGAGGCAATAAAGCGATCGCCGACGGAACCATCCCGATTATCGGCCGCGGCCCGATTCGCGAGTTCATGATCGAGAAAAATAAGGACAACGACCCGAATCCGAATCCTCCCGATCTGATCGTCAACGGACAGAGTACCATCTGGTTGGGCGATCGAAAAGTGATCGTCGAATCGGTAGAAGGCCATTCGGGAGGAACCGACGTGATCGCCAGCGTACCGGACGCGAACGTGTTATTCAGTGGCGATATTCTTTTTAATCAACGGATTCCCTACGTTTCCGACGGAAATATCCAACAATGGCAGGAAACTTTAAACCGTTTAATCGCCACCTATAACACGGCGAAAATCGTCCCCGGACACGGAGCGGTAACGGATGTGAACGGATTAAAATCGCTACAAACCTATTTCAATGATTTAACCCGTCTGGCGCTCGGTTGGAAAGAAAAAGGACTGAGCGAGGAAATGGCCGTAAAAACCTCGTCGGAAATTCCAGCCGCGTATAAAAACTATAAATTTCAAGCCATGTACCCCTTGAATTTACAGACGGCCTACCAACAGATAACGCTCGCGAAATAATGTCAGAAATCACCGAGATTGTCGCGATCGCCATCGGCGCGGTCGCGGGCGCCCTATCCCGATTCCACTTCACCCAATGGACGCAAGCGAAATTCGGCTTTAAATTTCCCTACGGAACTTTTATTATTAATTTGACCGGATGTTTAGCCGTGGGTTTCTTTTTCACCCTCTCGCGGGGAATTACCGGCTATCCCGCGGAACTAGATTTACTAATTAGAATCGGATTTTTAGGTTCCTACACCACCTTTTCGACTTACGGTTTCGATACCATAATTTTATGGCGTAGTCAAAAAATTATGCCGACCGTGTTTTATTGGGCTGGAAGTGTTATTTTCGGTTTAATAGCGGTCATTACTGGTGTAATTATCGCTCGATTTTTTGTAACTTAAAATAAAGGGTATACGATGGATATTTTGAAAGATCGTTATTCGTTAGCTGTATCGATCGGGGCAATTTTCGGAGCCTTAAGCCGTTTCTATATCACCGAATTTTTTACAACCATTTTCGGAAAAGGTTTCGGGTTCTATGGAACCTTATTCGTGAACGTGTCCGGATGTTTGATAATCGCCTATATTTTAACCCTCTCGATCGAGAATATCCGCCTCATCTCCCCCGAACTCCGACTGATGACCACCACGGGCTTCTGCGGCGCGTACACCACATTTTCTACCTACGGATTAGACGCGACAAGATTATTAGAAACTGGAAATACTATCCCATTTTTACTGTATTGGATCGGTAGCTCGATCGCCGGGACGATCGCTATCTCGATCGGCGTTTTTCTAGCCAGATCTGGCTTCCCGAAATCGTGAATTCTCCTATCTATACCCACTTTTCTCGGTTCGGTAATAATATTTAACTCGCTTAAATAATCACGATATTGTAGGGGCGCAAGGCTTGCGCCCTCTAAGGTTCGCGCCTTATAATTTCCTCGCCAAAGTCAACCCGTCGCCGATCGGAACCACACTAATATCCACCCGTTTATCCGCGTGAATTTTCTCGTTGAGGGAACGGATAATTTTCGTCCGGTTATCGGTCGTCCCCGCGTCCGCGACTTTCCCCCCCCAAAACACATTATCGATCGCTATCACCCCGCCCGATCGAACCAACTCTAGAGATTGTTCGTAATAGCGATCGTAATTACTTTTATCGGCATCGATAAAGGCGAAATCGAACGTTTCCCCGTGACCGGTCGCGAGTAAATTATCCAACGTTTCTACAGCCGGCGCGACGCGAAGATCGATTTTCCCGCTAACTCCCGCTTTTTCCCAATACCGACGCGCGATAGTGGTGTATTCCTCGCTCACGTCGCAAGCGATTACCCGTCCGTCCTCCGGTAAAGCCAAAGCCACCGCGAGCGAACTATATCCCGTAAAAACGCCCACTTCCAGCGTTTTTTTCGCCCCGATCAGTTTTACCAGAAACGCCATAAATTGACCCTGTTCCGGCGCGATCTGCATCATCGCCATCGGATTCGCGCCCGTTTCCCGACGCAATTCGGCCAGGATAGACGACTCGCGACAGGCGATCGATCGATAGTATTCTAAAAATTCCGGGGGGAGTCCGAGGGTTTGAGTCGCCATAACACCAGTTCCGCTAGACACTCTCCCACTCTACCGCGAACCCCCGAAAATTTAATAAACACAGAAAATCCCCCGCGTGGTATAAAAGTAAAGGATTATTAAGCCATATTCGCGAGGTTTCTCGATCTCGCGGCGTTTCTATATCGATAGAGACGAATTTTGTATTGACAAAGTGAGCGGTTAATGGTAAAGCCGGAAATCGATCGAGAACTTGTCGAGCGTTTCCCACCCGTTCCTGTCGATACCCTTCCTTCCCTTTTCACCGGAGATTTCATGACGGCCACGACAGACAAGTTTAACGAACAGTTGATCCCCTCGATCGAACCGAACTTTACATTAAGAGATATTATCAAAACCATTCCCAAAGAATATTTCCAAAAAGACCGCGCCAGAGCGTGGTTTACCGTTTTCTGGAACGTTCTCGCGGTGATCGCCGGTTACGCCTCGATCGCCTTTTCTCCCTGGTATCTCCTCCCTCTCGCTTGGATTTTCACCGGAACCGCACTAACCGGTTTCTTCGTTATCGCCCACGATTGCGGTCATCGTTCCTTTGCCAACCGGCGCTGGGTTAACGATCTCGTCGGTCATACCCTACTGTTACCGCTGATCTATCCCTTCCACTGCTGGCGCTTCCTGCACGATCGCCATCACGCCAAAACCAACATGGTCACGGTCGATAACGCGTGGGACCCCTGGGAACTAGAAGCCTATCAAAAATCGAACGCCGTCGTCCGTATTTTCTACCAAGCCATCCGCGGACGTTTGTGGTGGATCGGTTCGATTTTCCACTGGGCGATCCTCCACTTCAACCTCGATCAATTCAAACCCAACGAAAAAGAAAAAGCCCGTTTCTCGATGCTCGTGGTCGTCGTTTTCTCGGTCTTCTTTTTCCCGACCCTAATTTATTTCACCGGTATCTGGGGATTGGTTAACTTCTGGCTGATGCCCTGGCTCGTCTATCATTTTTGGATGAGTACCTTCACCCTCGTGCATCACACCGATCCCGATATTCAATTCGCCTATCCCGAACAATGGAATGAAGGCAAAGCACAATTAGAAGGAACCGTTCACTGTACCTATCCCCGCTGGGTAGAAATTCTCTGTCACGATATTAACGTTCATATTCCCCACCATATCTCGACGGCGATCCCCTCGTACAATCTCCGCAAAGTTCACGCCAGTTTACAGGAAAATTGGGGTTCCCATCTTCGCGAAACTCGCTTTTCTTGGAGCATGATGAAACGGATCGTCGATCGATGCCACATTTTCGATCCCGATACCGCCTACAAAACCTTTAAAGAAGTCCGACAGTAATTTCTGAACAATTTCCGAACTTTCCCCTTCTCGACCTCGACGAAGGGGATTTTTATTCGGCTCGATCGAACCGCGCCAATAATTCCTCGCGACTTGCCTCTAGTAAAAGACGACTCGACTCGATCGCCGGGAGTTCTAACAAACCCTCGATCGCCCGGTTGAAAGACTCGTCCAATTCCCCGAACCGAACTCGCAGTAAATTCTCGATCATCGATCGTCTTTCCTCTCTCTCTTCCTGACGACCTTCTTCGCGAGCCTCTCGTTTCGTCGCCTCTTTCCATTCTAGATAAACTTCGGATAACGCCATAAATACCTCCCGATCTTCGTCTTCTAAAAGATTTTGAATCTCGACCGAAACGCGCCAACTCACTAATAATTCAGTCACCCTTTGACGGAGGGAATTCTCGCGCGGTAGGGTTAATACAGCCTTTCTCGTAAAGATGAGGTATAATACTGCGGATAGCTAAATTG
>NZ_JBAFSM010000037.1:0-54474 GCF_036688125.1 Pannus brasiliensis CCIBt3594
TATCATTTTAGAGGCTTTTTTTATCGCTTTGTTTCTATCGTTCAACACTTCTGGGAAATTATATCAATTATAAACGTTATTGGGAAGGCACGATTTTTGCCGTACAGACGATAGACTTCAATATTCTCTCGCACACGCTTCCCATGAAGCTATCCCGCTTATTACTCGATGGAAATAAACAGGAGCTACAGAGGACGCTCGACAGTAACTTTGGTAAGTTCGGATTGGTTGTTACCGATTGTCAAGAAGCGACCGTCGAGTGTGACGGCCAGAAGATGATCGCTTCTACCGACTCGAAGGAACGGTGGAAAAGCGAGTTAACGATAGAGTTGTTAAAAGAATATGATTACGATATTCTTCGCGATCCGCCGCCCCTATTAGCGGAAAAAAACTATCGAAGCCCCCGAAGCGATCGAGGAGAGATTACCGGTTGGAAAAATCAAGGGACGATTATCGGACGCGTGTATTACGTCCGAGGAATTTATCCCACCTTCCCAGAGTCTTTAAGAAATTGGTTAGGACGGCCGTTCGGAGCAGGTACGAATAATATTTATACGATGATGGCTCTCATTAGCCTTTTCGGGGTCGTCGCTTCCGCTTTGAGTATCGAGTTCGTTTTGTATAGAAAACGTTTACGACTAGAGCGGGAAGAATCGGAAAAACGGCTCTTAGAAAACGAGTCCGAAAAACTTAAACGGGAGTTGGAAGAACGTTCCAATCAGATTTCCGCTTTAATCAAGTCCGAACAAAGTTTACTAACTCGATTGCAAGACTACGCCTCTCGCCAGCGAGAACGTGAATCCCGCCTACAACAGGAACTAAATTCTCTCGAAAATGAAGTCGGTACGAGTCGAGAATTATTGAGCGAGAGAGAACGAGAGCTTGAAATAATCCGACAAAGCCTTCGAGAAACCGAAAGAACGATCGAGGAGCAGAGACAATCGATATCAGTTCACGAAGCGGAGAAAGAAAGCGTAAAGCGAGACTTAAAGCGAACCGAACAAGAATATATCGATAAAGTAAACGCTATACGCGAGAAAACCAAGGAAAATGTTAACTTTTACCGAATATACGCTGAAGATGTCGATCGGAATTCGAGTAATTTACGACGGGAAAAAGAGCGATTACAATCCGAGAACGAGCGATTACAATCCGAGAACGAGCGATTACAATCCGAGAATGAATCTTTAAGAGGAGAGCGAGCGGAATTCGATCCCGATTCCACTACCGCTCGAACCGGGATCGATATGTCCTCTATCACTCTCGTTCTCGCGGGCGGAGGCTCGAGTATGCGTTTGAAAATTATTTCAACATTGAAACAAGATTATAATTTGAAGGAGGCGATCGAGATTCCCTCTTCTGATGAAAGAAGACTTGATAAAAGAACGATCAAGCGAACAGCGCGTCGAGGAGATCTGATAGTAGTAATCACGAGATTGACTGGACACGATCTTTCCGAGCCTATCGCTCAATTAAAACGTCAAAGAGCTATATCTGGAAAAGTTTTAATGTTGCAAAGTCCAGGCGTGCCGAGCGCAGTTAATGAAATCGTCAATTATCTCGCTAGACAGAATGATGAACCCCTCGTCAGATAAATGCTCATGATAGTTACACTTCGGAGTAATTTTTGATAATTTACGCTAATTTACCGTAAACTGTATTAAAACTTGTCGGTAAGCTCCGAAGGTAAATAAATCCAGCCGATCGAGTAGGTTGGTTTGACGGTTGGAAACCCAACAACATCTCATGAAATTCACGAGATGCTACTATTATTAATAGTGCGATCGCCGATCGGGTAGCACTTGCCGTAAGGGTTAGCCAATCAACATCATCCCTACTCTTTGTCGGTTAAAGGTGGTAGGATTGTAATGATGCTCTCTGAATCATTATCTTTTCGTCAAAAACGATTCATTAGGGGAAACTAACATGGCACCCAACATTTCTGTAGAGGAACGCCTTGCCGCGGTAGAAGCGGCGATCGCCGAGTTACAGAAGCAAATCGCGACCCCTCAACCGACGAATTGGTTACAACAAATTACAGGGTCTTTCAAAGGTGAACCGGCCTTTGAGGAAGTAATCGCTTACGGACAGGCGATTCGCCGAGGGGATGAGTCTATCCTCGAAGCACGAGACGAACTATGAAATATTTGCTGGATACAGACCATTTGAGCGTTCTTCAGCGCCAAGCGGGGCAAGATTTCCGCAACCTTTCAACGCGAATGGCCCGGTATCCGCTATCAGACTTTGCTGTATCAACCGTGACGTTTCACGAACAGATGCTCGGTAGCCACGCTTACATTAATCGCGCTCGTAACCTAAATGACGTAGTGAAAGGATATGAAATGATGGCGCGACTCGTCACCGACTTTCAGGTGTTGCCTCTCATTTCATTTGATGCGGGTGCGGCTACGACATTCGATCGATTACAGTCACAACGAATTCAACTAGCAAAGATGGACGCGCGGATCGCGGCGATCGCGCTGTTCCGTGGATTGATTTTGTTGACCCGTAATCATCGAGATTTTGGCAAAGTGGCAGGTTTACCGATCGAGGATTGGACAGTTTGAAGCATCTATAAAAATACTCGTGATGACTAGCGGCCGAACAACTTCACGGTTATACCGAAGCGACGATTCGGTTAAGGTTGTCTGTTTTTAGCCGAGATTAGGCGATCGAAAAGGGTCGCTTTCGTTGTCGAGTTCGGGGAAGCGATCGCCGCCGGGGTACGCCAAACCGCTAATCTTGATGAGTTTGATTCTAACTCTCCTTCTCATCGGCTAGAATGGCTGAACTCCTTCGACGGGCGATCGAGAAAATCTCTCCGGCGGGGGGGTCGATCGAGTTCGGGAATTTCTAACATGAAAGTCAGAATAGAAAATCCTGAATAAAAATCGGAAAACGGCTTATGTCCCTGCATAAAATTCAAGATTTCGATCCCGATTATCACGATCGTTTCGAGGGAAAAGATGTGATCGGCTATCCCGTGTACGCGCGGGATGAAAAAGTCGGCTCGGTGGAAGATATTTTAATCGAGGATAATGGAGAGTTTCGCTATCTCGTCATCCATACCGGTCTCTGGGTGTTCGGGAAAAAGATTCTCCTCCCGATCGGTTGCACTCGAATTAATTACGAGCGCAAAGAAGTTCACGCCGATACTCTCGATGAAGAACAGGTAAAAGCTTTACCGGAATATAACGAGGGAATGACCGTCGATTTCGACCACGAAGAAACGGTTAGAAACGTGTATCGATCGCGCGGTTCCTCTTCCGCGGTGGGGGTTCCCGCGGGTATGGGAGTGGGCTACGGTGGTGCGGATACCGCCCCGACGACGAACAATACTCCCCCGCGGGTCGATACGAGTGTCGGTTATGACGGGTACGATCGAGATACCTATTGCTACGATCGAGATCCCGATCTCTATACCCTAGACGATCACTATCATTCGGGATTTAAAAAATATAAAACCCGTTATCAAGAGTCGCGGGCTACCGGTTCTAGCGTGTGTTAAAGGTCGTTTTAGCCGGTTCGATTTAATCCGAGATTTATGGGGACGCGAGCCTCGCGCCCCCACGATATTATTCCTTCTTCTTAGGTTCCCACACCCTACACCCCACACCCTTATGAATGTTTCCGCGCTGACACGACAAACGGCCTTTCGATCGATCGAGGGGTATCAGAAATATATTTCGCCGAAAAAGGGGTTTTCCTGTCCCCATCGACTGCTACACGGGGGGGTATCGTGTTCCGATTACGTCAAAGAACGGATTCTATCGGATAATTTGGGCGATATCGTTCGTTTTTCGGTGCGGCGGTTTCAAGACTGCGCTAAAACCGGTAGAGCCTTAAAATCTTCCGCGTCGGGGGGGTGTATTATCGTTCCCTGCTGTCTGCCGATCCCGCTTTAGGCGGGAGGTTTCCGTAAGCCCGCGCATTTCGGTTTTTTGCCGTGTTCTCGGTAGGATCGCCACTCGGTCTGTGGAAGAACCCGTGAAGAGGTTGTCCCCTCACAGCCATTCGCGAGGGGTTTCGACTTCTGACTTTATCTAGTGTTCTTGGATGCCAAGAGCCGGAATTGAACCGGCGACACGAGGATTTTCAGTCCTCTGCTCTACCAACTGAGCTATCTCGGCGCTTTTTTTTGTCCTTGTCTAGAATAACACGCGCCCCCGAGAATTGCAAGCGATTTTCTAGTAACTCGAAAACTTTATTCGATCGACCGGCAACAAATCGACCTCTACTTTACTAATCCACGAGGATTTTCAGTCCTCTGCTCTACTACAGGGGCAAAGTGAGGGTGAATACCGTCAGGCGATCGAGACTGGAAACCCCGATCGAGGCGTTTAGGCGATCGACCAATTTGCGGACGAGGGCTAACCCTAACCCCGTTCCCCCGTAGCGCCAGGGATCGCGCTTGGGAACCCGATAGAAGGGGTCGAAAATCCGCGATAACTCGTCCGCGGGAATTTCCGCGCCCCAGTTCCGCACCTCGATCGAGATCCCGTCCGGCACCCGACTCGCCACCAGGGCGATCGCTCCCCCCGACGGCGTGTATTTACAAGCGTTGGTGAGCAATTCCCGCAAAACCCGATCGAGCGTGACGATATCCGTCCGAATACAGGGCAGATCCGCCGCGATATCGATCACTAACTCCTGTTCCCGTTCCCGCGCCATCTCCCGGAACCCCTTCGCTAACGGGGGAAGCCACGAGAGTAAATCCGCCTCCTCCCGCACGATCGAGACGGTTTCCGCGTCCAGATACGTCAACGTCAGTAAATCCTCGATGATCTTGCCCTGTCGCCCGCATTCTTGATGGAGAATCCGCAACAGTTCGCCGATCGAATCGTCCTCGTCCGGAAGAATCCCCTTCAGTTCGAGAAAACTCTCTAACGTTTCGGCCGCTAACCGGATACTGGTGATCGGGGTTCGCAATTCGTGGGAGATGGTTTTCAAAAACTCGTTCTTCAATCGTTCCAGCTTTTCTAACTCCCGGAGTTGGGTTCGCGAGGACTCGTAGAGACGCGCCTGCCGGATGGCGATCGCGCACTCGTCCGCGATCTGCCGGACTAACTGAATCTCCAGATCGTTAAAAATCATCGCCGCCGGTCGAACCAGCCAGAGATTGCCCAAAAATCCCCGATCGTCGAACATCGGACAGGCTAACCACGTCACCCGATCGAGATCCGGATGATCGAACGGCGAGAGGTTGACGAACTGTAACACCTCTTTGCGGAGGAGCGAGCGATAGATTTCCGGACAATCCGCCACCTGTCGCGTGATTCCCTGACAGGAAGGCGGTTTTAAAATGGTCTCGTAGGCGATCGTCGCGGTGGCCCGATCGGGGCTGTAGAGTTCGATGCGCGCCCGTTCCACCTGGAGAACCTGTACCAACTCCCGCGTCGCCGTTTGCAGGATCTGCCGCTCGTCGAGACTATCGCGAATTCTCTCGGTGATCCGTTTCACCATCGCCTCGTATTTCCAGCGCATCTGGATTTCGGCCGTTCTCTGCTGTACCCGAGACTCCAGCGCCACGTTCAAACATTTCGCGCGGTGGTGTAATTCCGCGTGTCGGATGGCGATCGCTACCTGAAGCGCCAACTGTTGCAGGAGATCGATCTCCGGTTGTTGCCACTGTCGCGGTTCCCGACAGTTTTGGGCGATCAGTAACCCCCATAGATGCGGGTTCGCCGCGTCCGTTTCTAGATATCCCTCCAGATCCGAGACGATGGGAACCACCAGATTCGCGCGCACCTGAAGGGAGGTTAAAAAGTCCCGATAACAGGGATGCAATCCCGCGACGCGCACGTCCTCGATCGCCTGGATATGCCGTTTCCGGTAACTATCCACCCGATCGACGGAGAGACTGAAACAGGGATCTTGAACGGTGGTTCCCAACACCGAACGCGCCTGAATATCGTGAGATTCGACGACGATCGCCCCGCTACCGTCGGGAAAAAACCGGTAGATCAACACCCGATCGCAGTTGAGAAACTGCCGCACTTCCTTCACCGTTCTCTGCAAGATGCGATCGAGATCCAACGATTGCCGGATTCTCTCCTGCATCACCCCCAGTAATTGTTCCCGTCGCGCTTGTAGTCGTAATACTTCTTCGGCTCGCTTCCGTTCGGTGATGTTGATACTGGTTCCCACCAATCGGTAAACGCGTCCGCGCGCGTCCGGGAGAGGGGTTAGGGTAGTCAGCCACCACTGGGGAATCCCCCGCACGGGTAAATACTGTTCGTAGGAGATCGCCGTCCCGAAGCGGAGACAATCGTTGTAGTGTTGCCGTACCGCGCGCGCCGGTTCGGGGGGGAGGATCTGTTCCGGGGTTTTGCCCTTGATCTCGCTCGATCGCTGTCCCGTCCAGCGTTCGTGTGTCGGGTTGGCGCTCGCGTAGCGGAAATCCCGATTTTCCAGCACGTCCACCACGACGATCGATGCCTCTACCGCGTTAAAAATACTCTGGAGAAATGCCGCGCTATCTTCTTCCTCTCTCTGTTCCCGGAAATTCCGGCCGGTGTCGGATGGATACTGTTGCATGAAAACATCCCCGCTTTCGCTAACTCCTGAATAATCACGGACATTCGCGCGAATTGCCGGAATTCAGAAATCATCGTCGAGAAAGGAGTCAGGAGTCGGAGTTTAGAATTGTTTTACGCCGAGAAATTCCATAATTTCGGTAGCTGACCGTAAAAACCCTAGATCGTGACTTTTCTGTCAAGGATTTATGAATCGCGCGCTCCGCCCATCGATTCGATCGACCCCCCCGAAAAATTAACATTTTTTTAAGATTTTCTCATAAAACCTCTCGCCCGCGTCGGTTTTTACATATTTCTTTGCACGAACACGGGAGCGATCCCGGAACACCGAGATCGCTATTTTTCGGGATATTCTGCCAAAAACACCGGCGATTAGGCTTCTTGGTTAACGAACGGCAGTAAAGCCACGATCCGGGCGCGTTTAACGGCCGCGGTCAGATCTCTCTGCTGTTTCGCCGTCAGGCCGGTAATGCGTCTAGGGAGAATTTTGCCGCGCTCGGTGATAAATTTACGGAGCAGTTCGGTATCCTTGTAGTCGATCGGCTGACTGGGGGGGATGGGAGAAAGACGTTTACGGTAGTAACTCATAGGTTTCGGGGGATTGGGTTGACAATTCGGCTAAAGGGCGCTTACTTAATTTCTTTGTGAGTCGTGTGCTTGTTGCAGTGGGGGCAAAACTTTTTCAGTTCTAATCTAGCGGTGGTGTTGCGACGGTTTTTGCTCGTCGTGTACCGGGAAACGCCGGGGGAACGCTTGTCCGGATTGCTCCGGCATTCCGTACATTCTAGGGTGATGATCAGGCGAACGCCTTTTTTACTGGCCATAACAGGAAAGGTCGGTTGGATTTAAACGCGATCTCTCATTATCGCGTATCGATCGCCTTTCTCGCAAGACCGCCCGTACAGAAGTCAGGAGTCAGGAGGGAGAACCCGGAATAATCCGTTCCAAAACTCTTCCTAAAACCGATCTAGCTTGGTAAACCGTGATTTTTCGCTTTTTTAGATTATCAAGCCCGAAGGACGCGAGAAATCTATTTTCGACCTCTTCTTTAGAAAACAACGGGAATACGGCAGGGGTAGCCCGGTAGGATCGCGCCCTCTCGCGGTTACGGGTGCCGGGTAATTCCGTTGGCCGGGAAAAAGCGAGGGGGAGAGAATCCATCCATCGGACGCGACCGAATAAGACTTCTCCCGTTCGGTAACTTTTCCGTCTCGGTTCAACCGAAACCTTCCTAAAAGTCGAGCTTAGGTTATGACTTTTGTAGTCGCTCGTTCCGGTCGGAAAATCTCCCCTTCGACTCTCGATCGATAATCGGAAATCGCTTTTCGCTCTATCGGCTAAAATTTGCCGAATATTATCGCTCGATCGTGCTGAACGCGGGGAACGTGTCGGATCGTTATCTTTTTCGGGAAAATCTTTTCTTTTTGACCGTGATATTCTATCTCAGGCTCTGGTTTTAGCTCATGCAAAAGCGGTAACTCCCCGTTGTACCGAGTCTTCGACTAATACAAAGGCAATAGAACTAGAGCGATGTATTCATTTATTTCTTTAGGGGGAAACTATTAATATCTCGGCTTTTAAAACCTCACAAAAACTTCACATTTTTTTCTAGAGATCGCATATTTAATAAACTTTGGTGTATTTTAAAAATAGCGAGCGTAAAATGGCGTTTACAAAAGTGTATAGGCAAAAATCTCGAAAAATAGACTATTCAACTCCAAGCACTTTGTTTCAAGACAAAGTAAAAATCTGCCAAAATGGCAGACTGGAAAAAACAAAACCGTTTATGTTGTATGAGACCACCGAATTAGTTCGATCAATATTCAAAAAATAGAGAGAAAACTATGATGATTAACGACCCGTTTTCTGTTGAATTTGCTGACACGAATAAGGTCAAGGTCGGATTATTATCTCTATATTTACGCGTCCTAGCTATTCCTATACAATCTCCGCTTTCTATAAGGATCGGCAACACCGCGTTAGACCGCGACTAGCCCGGCCACGATAACCGAAGACAGGAGCGATTTAATTAAACACCCTTTACCTAAAACCGGACGAATGTTTTCTCGGACAGCCGGAACGACGATCGCTCGATCGCCCCGACAATCGAGAGTCGATCGATATTTAAAATCCCTTATCCCTTTATCCTTAACTTCGCTCTTACTTTATCGAAAATGACCGATCCGATCTCCTCTAACTACAATAATCACCGGCCCGCTTTTTTCGCGAGCGATCGCGCGAGAGCGTGTTGATTGATGATGACCGCGCTTTCCCTCGATCGAGTACCTTTCTAGCGCGAGAACTTCAGGAACCGAAATCGAGTGTATCGTTCGAGCGATCGATAGTTCTTCGATCTAAATAGATCGGTTAGTTCTCGGTTGACTCTCCAATTCGATACCAAACCGAACTTCGATCGATGGGGACTCCTCACGAAAATCTTTCGATCGAGCGCCCTAGTGACAAAAACGAGTATTAAATCAAGCGAACTTGTCTACAGTTTTCGCTTAAAAACTGGCATTATAATAGGTATTGCCCCTTAAGTGGTGTGATAAATAATCGTAGAATTTTGCCGATCGAAAGCGTTTCAAAGCGGTCTTTCGAGGGAAAGATAACGAGGTGAATAATCTTATCCGACACGTATATAGAAAAGATTTCCCGTCGATCTATCTTTCGATAACAACCGCAAGAATATTGATAGATCGAGAAAATTTTTGAGGTCGACGAGAATCTATTTAACGAGCTAGATATAGCTCGTGTACGTTTAAATACCAGTAAATTTTCAGGCTAGAGATTCAAAACCTTAGCTAAAATTTACTCATTTAAAAACCTCTAGGATTTTCAGGAAATCATTTGATTCTTTTAAATGACAAACATCTAACAGATCGAGCTTGATAAAAATTCAGATCCGTTAAAAGTATGTATCGAGAGATCCATAAAAATAACTTATAAATATTCGATGATTTTTTCCGAATAAAAAAACTGAAATCTGCCAAAATGGCAACCACGTAAAAGCAAAAATATTTATGATATAAACATCAACTGAATCACAGTTGTAAACACCAAAAACTACAAGGAGAAAAAAATCATGTTTATTTCTGATCTCAGCCACTTACAAACCGTCGAAACCAACGAAGTTCAAGGTAGCGGTCGCTCCCGCTTAAACGTCGGTGTCAACGTCGATGTCTCTAACGTTACCCAAGTCCAAAACGCTGTTGCTAATTCTGTGGCTTTATTCGGTAGTGCATCGTTAGCCGCAATTGGACAGAGTCAGGAGACGACTATCCGCCAATAGCGATCGCTTAAGAATCGACAGTAATCACGACTTGGCAATTTTTCTGGTTATTCCAAAAAAATGATCGTTCCCGTCACGAATACAATCATCTAAAACCCGATTGTTTCGTGATGGGTAATGGATAAACCTTGCCAAGTCGTGTTTCTCTCCGATTCTCGTACTTTTCCCAAGAAAAACCTTTTTTAACCGAAGGTTCGCGGACGGTCTGTATTTCCAGATGTTAGAAGTGCGGTAAATATTGATTCTCCCGATCGAACGATCGCGATCGAACGTTTTTCGAGCTAAATCGCGCTGTCAGTTACGGCTCGCCTCTCCAGAGCGATACCCGATCGAATCGCGAGAGGTTAAAGTTTCCACCAAGTTCTGGCTCCGGGTATTTCTAGTAAAAGTTTACTTTTTCCTAGAATCTCCTGATTGGGGCGTTTTTCGATCGAGAAAGGAACACTCGAACGGCCGGGGTGTCCTCGCTTTCCCGAAAAACGCTCTTTTTCCTCGATCGATCCCGGAAACCCCGGATCATTTTCCCGGAGAACTTCCGCTCGATTCCCGATTTCCGTCGGGAAGTTTTTCGCTATCAACTTTCAGGGAGAGAATTTTCGCGGGTTCGTTAACCGATAAGGGTTATGGACGGATGGCACCCGGAAAGGTCGGTGGGTGGGAAACGAGCGATCGCTTTTCCCGCGAGCGTTCGGCGATCGATTCCCCTACAATAACGGAAGACCTTTTCGCGGAGATGGAAAGTTGCGTCGATTCCTCGGTTTCTTGGTTCTGTTCCTACTGCTTCTCGGGTTAGGAACACCGGCAAGAGCGGACAAACCCTTTATTCTGGGCTGGTTCGCTTTAATATTCTACGGCGGTGAGGGAAAAACCTATGACACGACCATACCCGCCCGGGCCGCGGCGGAGGGGTATAATACCCTTTTCGTGTACTACGCGCAGATCGTCTCGGAGGGAACCTTTACCGGGGTTTCCGCGGACAAGCTGGACGAACTTTTAGAAAACGCTCGAATATCGGGGGTTACGCTGTACCTAGAAATCTCCCGAGATGCCATTTTGTCCGGGAAAAACCTGGAAGGGATCGTCAGTTTCGTCCGCAAATACAAGAATCATCCCGCCGTTGGCGGTTGGTATTTAATAGACGAACCGGAATTACAAGAAGTAAACGGGGAACACGTCCTCCGAAAAAATCCGCAATACGTGTCGGACGCTTACCGGGCGATCCAAGCGGAAGACCCCGATCACCCGGTAATTATCGCGTTTTACGGACGTTCGATTCGATCGGGCATCAATATCGGGCCTTTCGTTAACTCGGCGGATCTACTGGCCGTAGATTACTACCCGATCTTGATCCCGCCGTACTGCTCGAATACCCGAGAGTTCGCCTGTGACTTATTCCTTTCCCAAATGTACCCGGATCTACAGCAAATGTCGGGGCTTTTCGAGCGCGAGAAAAAGCCGCCCATGTTTCTCATCCTACAGGGAAGCGGGTACAAAAAGTACGACCAGCGCGAGCCTACGGTAGCGGAAACCCGTTACTACGTGTTGACGAGTCTACAAATTCCTACTTCCGGTGTTTTCTTTTTCATGTGGGAACTTTCTTCCCCCGCTTGGCGAAACGAGGTACTGAATCCGATCGTGGCCCAAGTGAAACCGTATTTACCGTACCTATCCCAACGGGTGAACACTGGGATTAAAACGAATAACTCGAATCTCGCGTATCAGGTATTCCGGAAAGAGAACGAGTATTTCATGTTCGTGACTAACCCGAACAAGACGAGTAAAAGTACCACCTTCACCTTCACCGGTAGCCCGTTCCAAAAAGTGCCGAGTACCGTAACTTGCGACGGCAAAACCATTCCGGTGAAGAGAAAACAATTTACTTTAAATCACACTAAGTTCGGGGCGAACATTTGCACTTTTTAGGAGCGAGCGACCGCGACCCATTCGCGGAATTTCCGAACCAGAGTTAAATAATCCGTATCCGCGACCCGCTCTAGAAATGTCCGAACTTCTAGTATCGGTATATTCGGAAAAATTGCACTTTCCGTCGTCTGACAATATCCTCCTTCCCCTAGCTGAAAAAGTCGCGATCGCGTTCCATCGTCAACCCAAACTTCCCGAACTCCTAATTCCGCGTACACATCCAGACGAAGTTTAGAACCGCTCGTAATATCGATTTCTAGAACTAAATCGGGCGCGGGGTCGCGTTCGAGGTCGATTCTCTTTTTCCCGCGAATGAGCGCGATATTTTTCGGGTTCGTATAGAAACATTCATCGGGTTCGTCCCCGCTCGAACTTGGACGTTTAAAAGTCGTGGAACCGAGGGGATGAATTTCTACCTCGAATTCTTCGGCTAATGTCTCCACGAAGCGCCCGAACACGGTTTTATAGAGTTCGTGTTCGGGGGAGGGGGCTATTATTTCTAGAATTCCATGATAGTAGGTGAGGCGAAAACGTCGATCGCTCAGTTCCTCTAGAAGTGTCTCGTAGGTTTCTCCAACTAATCCCCGAGAGGAGGATTTTTTCCTCCGGCGGGGTGAGAACAACGCCTGTCATGGAAATCGCCTCCCGTTCGGAACTTCACCCGAAAGTTCCCGTGAGTTCAGGATTATTCTAACGGAACCGCGGTGATCCAATCGCGATACTCCGGTACTTGATTGTTGACGATCGCTGTTAATTTTTCTTTCAATTTTTGCGTGATCGGCTTCTCTTGCGGTAAGACAAAAGTTTCGATCTGTTTGACGGGGGTAATTTTCGCCGCCGTCCCGCTTAAAAAAACCTCATCGGCCACGAATAATTCCGTTTTATCGACCGGTCTTTCCACCACCGGAATCCCGAGATCCCGCGCCACGGTGAGAATACTATCGCGGGTGATCCCCTCTAAAATATCCTGATCGAATCCGGGGGTAATTAACTGTCCGTTTCTAACCACGAAAATATTCATCCCCGTGGCCTCGCAGATTTTGCCCTGGGTATTCATCAGAATCGCTTCATCGAAACCCGATTCCACCGCCTCCGTTTTCGCCAGCGCCGAGGTAATATACGCCGCGCTAATTTTTCCGCGCAGGGGTAAACTTCTATCCTCCTGCCGGTACCAAGAACTAATCCGACATTTCACCCCGTTCTCGTCGAGATAATCGCCCATTTGTAAGCCGTAAACGAGAAAATCTTTCTCGATATTATGGAGGCGGGGAGCGATTCCCAAGCCAGAACTATAGGCGAGCGGACGGATATAAAAAGGAACCCGACATTTATTGATTTTGACAAAATCGAGAATAATCTGATAGATTTTGTCGGCGGGAAGATCGAAATTGAGATACTTCGCGCTCTGGCTCAATCGTTTAGAATGTCGATCGAGACGGAATAAAAGAACTCGATCGCTATTTTCCGGGTCGGGTGTCCCTCTCAAACCCCCGAAAGCCGCCGTCCCGTAGTGTAACGCGTGGGTAGCGACCGATAATTTCGCATCATCGAAAGGGACGAACTTACTCTCGAAATAGGCGTAAGGAAGAAAAGGAATCTTGTTACTAGACATTTTTTTAGACAGTTTAGGCGATAGTTTAGAGGGATTTCACCCATTCCGAAAAGTTCTGTTTCTGACGATTCGACGGGTTCTCTATCGAAACGATCTCGTAGCGAGCCGGTCGCGGTTCGGCTAACGTTACCGGAACCGTTCGCAGTTCATCGAGATGAAAGACGGTAACTTGAATAATATCACCACTCCGGTAGTCTTTGAGCCTTTCGGGTAATTGTTCCGCCGTCACCCGCAGTCCGTCGAGCGCCAGTAACTCGTCATCGGCCCAGATTCCCGCGATTCGCGCCGGGGAATCCATCTCGACGAATTTAACGATCTCTTTCCCCTTCTCGCTCTGTACCCGCGCGCCCCAATAGGGAACCGTGTCCCCGTTCGTCACGCCTTTTAAATACAAGCCAAATGGTTCTAGATACTCGTTAAACGGCAATTCTTCCAAACCATCGATATAACGGTCGTAAAAATCGCTTAAATCCGTCCCCGCGACCGATTCGATCGCCGTTTTTAACTCCGCGTCCGTATAACCGATCTCTTCTTTCCCGAAATTCTCCCACATCGCGCGGAGAACATCATCGAGGGAACGTCGGTTCTCGCTTCGCGCGCGGATGAGTAAATCGAGGAGAAGGGAAACGAGTTCACCCTTGAGATAGTAGGAAATCTGATTATTATCGCTATTGTTGTCCCGGCGATAGAGTTTAATCCACGCGTCGAAACTCGATTCGCTCAACGGCTGGACTTTTCGCCCCGGCGTGGCTAGATAGCGGCTAATTTCCTTGCTTACAAGGTCTAAAAACGTCTTAGTATCGTAAATTCTCGCGCGCAGGGGAATCACCATATCGTAATAGCTGGTCGTCCCTTCCGCGAACCAGAGGGCGTTCGTATAGTTCTCCGCCTCGTAATCGAAGCTTTCGAGGGCTTTCGGGCGAATTCGCTTGATATTCCAGAGGTGAAAGAACTCGTGGGCGACTAATTGCAGGAAACGGTTATATTTTTCCCGATCGCGCAGTCCGAAGCGCGCGTAGTTCAGGGTACAGGAATTTTTATGTTCCAGTCCCCCGTATCCTCCCGCGGATAGATGCAGGAGAAATAGATAGTCATCGTAGGGTAAATCGCCGAATAACGCCGATTCTACCTCGATAATGCTCTTGGTATCGTTCAGGAGTTTCGGCACGTTGGCGTTATTGCCCTTGCCCCAGATCGCGAACCGATGGGGTTTTCCCTCGACCTCGAACTGGTGTACGTCGTGAATGCCGACCTCGACGGGACTATCGACGAGGGTATCGAAATCGGCGACATGAAAGGTGTTTTCCCGGCCGGGTACGGGGGGTAACGCGGTGGCGACGCGCCAATCGGGACGCGGGGGAACGATCTGTAGGGTGAGGGGTTGTCTCTCGAAACCGGGGATAAAGAAGAATAGCGCCGCGCCGTTAAAATAACCGTGGGTATCGTCGAGATGGTTGGTTCTGACGGTGAGATCGTTGGCGAAAACGCGGTATTTCACGGTAATTTCGCTCGTGTCGTCGGTTTCGATCTGCCAGTGATTTTTGCTAATTTTTTTACTTTTCAGCCCGATCGCTTGAAAATCTTGGACTAGGCGCGAGTATTCCCGGACGAGATACGATCCGGGTGTCCAGACGGGCATTTTTAGGTCTAAAACGGGGGATTGCCAACCGCGAACCTCTAGCGTGACTTCAAACAGATGCGAGGTCGGTTCGGGCATTGCTACCTGATAGGTGAGCGCGACGCGGGAGGAGGGGATAGAAGGCCGGGGAATAAGACTGGTCATCGGGGATCGATCGAGCTTTCCGATACATTATAGGCGATCGCTCCCCGTTCAGTCCCGCTCTCGTTTCCGTCCTCGATCGCGTCCGGTCGGTTACTGTCGGGGAGTTTCGGGGGATTATTAGCGGTTCGATCGTTTTCTACCGATTCTAGAATTTTTTTTACAAGTTTCTCGGTCGATTGCCTGAAAAATCTTTTCTAGTAGCTCGATCGCCAAAATCTAGAATAACGAGCTAAACTATCATATATATCGGAACTCGATTCCCGATCTGTAATCGATCAGTCACTTGCCCTACCTAATCTAATTGGAGTTTGTGAAATGAGATATACCTCGTTCACCATTTGTAATTTTAAAGGAATTCGAGAACTAACACTAGATCTTGGTGGAAATCCA
Source organism: Pannus brasiliensis CCIBt3594 (assembly GCF_036688125.1). Classification (NCBI taxonomy): domain Bacteria; kingdom Bacillati; phylum Cyanobacteriota; class Cyanophyceae; order Chroococcales; family Microcystaceae; genus Pannus; species Pannus brasiliensis. Next base: position 15,537 of record NZ_JBAFSM010000037.1, read on the forward strand.
GCATCTAAAGTATTTATATTGGTTGGTCTAAACGAGAGCGGAAAGACAACTATCATGGAAGCTCTTTCATTTTTTTATGAAAACATCAAAAACATAGACGAAGAATACTTAACCCTTTGTCCTAGCGGAGTCATTAGCAAAGATTCATTGATCCCTAAAAACAGAAAAGACAATTTTACAGACAAAACAAGTATTAAAGCACATTTTGAGCTTGACAAAGAAGATTTAGAGTTTTCCAGAAAAACCCTTAAAGAACATGGATTTGTTTGTGAAGAATTCCATCCAAGAATGAGCATAGAACTGAAATTAAATTTCGAGAATTCTTTGTTTAAGAATACGGTTTTTCGCTGGGAAACTAATATTTTTGGAAAAGAATCCAAAAAAAGAAATCAACAAAAATTAAATCCAGAATGTAAAGCATGGAATTCTTTTTCTAGTTTTATTAGAAAGAATATTCCGCCTATTATTTACTATCCTAATTTTCTATTTAATTTTCCAGATGTTATATATTTAGAAGAATCGGATGGAGAGGGTATAGAGCAAGCTTTTTATCGGAGGCTTGTTCAAGATATTCTCGATTCGTTGCCGAATCAACTTAATGTAAAAACACATATAATAGATAGGGTTGGGCAGGGAACTCGTCAGCAAAAAGAGGCCGTAAACAGTGTTCTAAATAAAATGGGATCGCAAATCACAAAGCTTGTTTTTTCAGAGAACCTTAGTGTTTTTAGAACAGATATAACTAACAAGTCAATTATTGTCAGTTATCCAGAAATAGATGAAGAACATGGTATTTTTATAGAATTACAACTCAAGGATGGTGAAGACAGCTATTATATTCGTGAAAGAAGTTTGGGTTTTCGATGGTTCTTCACGTTTTTGCTTTTCACTCAATTTCGAGTTCTTAGATCACAAGGTAATACAAATTTAGTTTTTTTGTTTGATGAGCCAGCTTCTAATTTACATCAGGCGGCTCAACAAAGGCTTGTAGGTGCCCTCGAAAAATTAACGAAATCTGGGGTGTCTGTAATTTATTCGACTCATAGCCATCATTTAATTAATCCAAAATGGCTCGAAAATACTTATATTGTCAGAAACAAAGCTCTTGAATACGAAAAGGATGATATTGACAATTTTGAGCCAACTAATATTGAGGTGGCAAAATATAGGAATTTTGTTACTAATCACCCCGATCAATATACTTATTTTCAGCCAATTCTAGACATTCTAGAATATCGACCTAGTAATCTTGAGCCAATACAAGATGTTGTTATGGTAGAAGGGAAAAACGATTTTTATACTTTGAGTTACTTTCAAGATGTAATTTTACAGTCAGAGAAAAAACTGGCACTTCTTCCGGGTATGGGTTCAAGTGGTCTCGATACCGTGATTCGACTCTATTACGCGTGGGGTAAGAAATTCACGATATTACTAGATAGTGATAAAGAGGGACACAGACAGAAAAAGCGTTATCAGGAACTTTTTGAAAATATTGTTAAAGATCGTTTATTCGTTCTTGAAGATGTTGATCCATCGTGGTCAGGTTATGCTACAGAAAAGCTTTTTGATGATCGAGATCGAATCGCCATTCAAAATTCAATCGATGTAACCAAGGATAAATTCGATAAAAAATACTTCAATTTAGCCATCCAAGAAAATCTTGCTAAAGCTCATCCTGTTTCTATTTCTCAATCGACAAAAGACCGATTCAAAAAGTTATTGAATGTTCTTCGCGATTCTTTAGAGGCACAAAAATGATCTAAACAAAAGTTGGAACCCTCGCGAGTCCCAACTTTTGAAAAATCGAAAAACGATCGCCCTACATTTATCGTCGGGTCATCGCGCCATCGGCGGCGGCGCGGAAAGGTTCCACGGCTTCGCTAAAATCGATCGGTAGGATGGCGACCACGTTATCGTGGGGACGGGGGATAATCACCCACGTCTCTAGAGCGGCACCTTCGGTTTTATTGACCGCTTCGATACCCGCGGCCATCGCGGTTTTCACCTCTTGCACGTCACCGCGGATATTGAGGGTGAAACGGGCGCTACCCGCTCTCAGATAACCGACGATCGTGATCCGTCCCGCTTTTACCATCGCGTCAGCGGCCGCTAAAATTCCAGGAAAGCCTTTTGTCTCGATCGATCCCACGGCGGGTTGGGCTGGCATAAGAAACTCCTATAACGACAATCGAATACGCTTAATTGATAGATTTCAATCTCTTTTTCAGTCTTTCACTATAATCTAGTTCGCGCCCGATCGCTATAGGCACTAACTCCGAAACGGCGCGGACTTATCCGTGTACTGCACCGGTAGAACCGCGAGAACGTTTTCCGGGGGGTTGGGAACGATGTAATGGCTGACCACGTTACCGCCGTAGCCCTCCTGTGCCGCCGCTAATCCCGCCTCGACCGCCATATTCACCTCGGACACGGGACCGCGAACGGCGACGAGAAATTCCCCTCTCTCGGCGAGGTCGAAATAAACTAGCGTCACGCGTCCCCCTTTCACCATCGCGTCAGCCGCCGCTAGAACCGGGGGAAAACCTAGCGTTTGAATCACTCCGACCGCCTCGGGCATCGTTTTTATCTCTCCTGTGAAAGCAAGCCCTAATTATACCGGTTTAGGGGGATGGGGAAATGAGGGGATGGGGAGGTGAGAGAGATGGGGAGGTGGGTATCCTAGAAATCCCTTAGACTTTGTGAAGTTCCCGAAGGCTCCACGGGGATATACGGAGATAAAGTACCTGCCAGGAGATTGTAACCCTCGATCGGGATCGGAAAACCGCGCGCGAGTCGCGCCTCGCTCGGAGATCTTGCCGGCGGCGCACTAACTTTGCACTCTTTCCCGTGTGTGCGAGTGCGGGGCTTCCTGTGACGAGATTTCTAGGCAATTATGCAGGGAAGTTCCCTGAATAACGACCCATAACCCGGTTTTCGGGTCTCGATAACTTAAAAAAGGATTTGGCTGTAAGGGTTTCCCGGACACTTTCGCCATAACGTTTATCTTCGATCGATTCATTAAAATATATTGTAGGGCAAGCGATTCGACGGATCGTGATCGGTTCCCCGAAAAAAAGGTGATCTAGATCACCACCCGCTTTCGAGATCGGTAGAAACACGTACACGGCCAGCGATCGCCGCTAATCCCAAAAATTTCTTTAAAATCCGCGAATCGATCGAAAAAAGCGGGTGATTATATCATGTAATTGACTTGATTGTTCCGAACTAGCGAAGGAGTTTTCATTTGGTCTACCCCCGCGTTTCTAGCCGAATTTACTGTTTTCGAGCCGATTACGTGGTATCGAGCGCGTTTAATCGCCAGAATCTTCCCGCCTGGCTCTCCCTGGAAACCGATTGGCGAGGTTATCGCATCTATACCCTCCCGTGGGTCGCGGACGTGGCTAGGGTCTTGGGGTTACTCTCGATCGAGGACACGATCGAGGATTGGATCGAGTACCTACAAAGTCTCGGACTGGAGGCGATTACCCCCATCGATAGCGAGGAGTTTTTCGAGGACAAGTTCTCGTCGGGATGCTAACCGAACCGTTATAATCATCGATCGCAAACCCATCCCCCGCTCGAATATGGCCTATCAATTACTGTTCGTCTGTCTGGGAAACATCTGTCGATCGCCCTCCGCGGAAAATATCATGAATTACCTGATCGAGAAAGAGGGACTCGGCGATCGGATTCACTGCGATTCCGCGGGGACTTCCAGTTATCACATCGGTTCACCTCCCGATTCCCGCATGAACGAGGCCGCCGCCCGACGGGGAATCCCGTTAAAAGGACAGGCCAGACAGTTTATCAAGGAGGATTTCGAGGAATTCGACCTGATTCTGGCGATGGATAAGAGTAATTACGACGATATTCTCTCCCTCGATCGAGCGGGAAAATACCGCGATAAGGTGAAATTGATGTGCGACTACGCGCGTCACCACCGGGAAAAGGAAGTTCCCGATCCCTATTATGGCGGTCGCGAGGGATTCGATCGGGTGATCGAACTTCTCCTCGATGCCTGCGGGGGACTCTTAGAAGAGGTGAAGGAAAAAATCTAGAAAAAACCGGTCAGCGGATCGCTCTTAAATAGTAGCTAACGCTGAAAAACTAGCGCCTTGAAAGCTGATAGCTGAACGCTGATAGCTAAGCCTCCTGCCTCCTGCCTCCTGCCTCCTGCCTCCTGACTCCTGACTCCTGCCTCCTGCCTCCTGCCTCCTGACTCCTGACTCCTGACTCCTGCCTCCTGACTCCTGACTCCTGCCTCCTACTCGATCAACCCGTGTTCGATCGAGTAGCGAACCAATTCCGCTCGATTCCCGGTCAGGGTTTTTCTAAATAAGCTACTGACGTATTTCTCGACGGTTCTCGGACTTAGATGCAGTTGATGACCGATATCGACGTTCGAGAGTCCCCGCGCGAGATGTTCTAACACGTCCCGCTCGCGATTGGTGAGCGTGATTTCCTCCAGTACGGGGGTGGAAACGCCGGCACTCCTGCCGGGAATCTGTACGGGATCTTTTTTATATTGCCACTCGCTCTGAATGATCTGCGATCGCTCCAGAAGATTCCGGATCACCGCTTTCAACTCCTCCATCTCGAAGGGTTTCGGTAAATACACGTCACAACCCACCTGATAGCCGCGAATCCGTTCCTCCGTCGTCCCCCTCTCGGTGAGAAAGATCACCGGTAAGAGCCGGAATTCGGGACGTTGACGCACCCTAGAGACCAAAGTATAACCGTCCATCCGGGGCATCTTGATATCCGATACCAACAGATGGGGATGATAGGTATCTAATCGGGATAAAGCCTCCTCACCATTACTCGCCGCCACTACGGAATAGCCCGCTAGTTCTAAATAGTCTTTAATCGCCAGACGGATGCCGGGATCGTCATCGGCGATCAGGATCAAAAGAGGCATGGTAAGTCATGAGAACAGGAACTTTCACTACTATTAGCCTATCACTCCCGACTAGATCCGTTCGCGATCGACGATCGACCGGCCCGACAGAATTCCCGATCGCTCGCCGGTAACGATCGGGAGTTTCGACGCGGGAAAACAACCCGGTTCGCTCTAACGCGCTACCGGGACGGACGCGAGCGCGTGACATCGCGCCAAAACCTCGCGCGCGGCCGCCAGATCGTAGGGAAAGGGCGGTTTCATCGGTCGGTAATCTTTGGAAATCGTTTCTCCGTGGCGGATCACGGCGTTAACGAGAAAACAGGGCTTATTTTCTAGGTTAATCGCCCCGTGGGGAACTCCCGGCGGGATGGTGACGACTTGGGGTTTATGCTCGCCGAGGGGAATGTAGCGGTAGCGTCGATCGCTTAAAATAACGAGGACGAAACTGCCGCGCGCCACCAGTAACTGATCGGTTTGGTTGCGATGGACGAACAGATCGTCGATCGTTCCCGCGGGAATCTGTACCAACATCGTTTCGTTACAGGATTGGGGCGTGTAGAATCTCGCCATTCCTCCCTGAATCGATTCTAGTGGACGGAGGGCAATGTCTTTTACCAAGCTCATCGTCGCTATCCTCGGGCTAGTTTATGATTATCCTTACCTTCATTTTACGGAAACTTTTATAAACAAATGTAATGCAAACGACATAATTACACCAAAGTGTGATATAGAGAAAAAACCCGATCGAGCGAGGTTGCATGACGGATTATCTGGTTTCACTGACGATTTGGGCGGGACTGTACGCCATTTTCGCGCTCGGGTTGAACCTACAATGGGGATTCACGGGCTTAATTAACTTCGGTCACGTCGCTTTCGCCACCCTGGGAGCCTACACGACGGTTCTCTTGACCTTACAGGGCGTACCGATCCCGATCGCCGCGATCGCCGGGGCGATTCTGGCGGCCTTGCTGGGACTGGCGATCGGCGTTTCTACCCTGCGATTGCGGGAGGATTATCTAGCGATCGTGACGATCGGCGTGTCCGAGGTGATCCGTCTGGTGGTTTTGAACGAGGAATGGCTAACGAAAGGAGCGTTCGGGGTGCAACGCTATCCCCTGCCCCTCGATTTCACCCCGAATCTCTTCACGAAACTGGTAATTATCGCCCTGTTCACCGGGATCGCCATTTTCGCGAACTGGCAGTTATGGCGGGGTATCCGGCGACAGTGGCGCGAGAGCGGGGAAATCGCGGGGAAAAGCTATCAACCGCGAACCCCGATCGCGTTAATCGTCTGGGGAGTGCTGGCGGCGATCGCTATCCTCGCTCTCTACATTAACGGGACGATCGCCCTGAGCGATTACGACTACAAAGCCGGGTTAATGGTCGCGGTGTTAACGGTTCTCGTTCTCGTGTTCAGTGGCTTGGAATTTCTCGCTCGATCGCCCTGGGGACGCGTTCTCAAAGCGATCCGGGAAGACGAGCAGATCCCTAGGGCGCTGGGAAAAAATGTCTTCTGGTACAAACTACAATCGTTCATGCTGGGGGGCGCGATCGCGGGGTTAGCGGGCGCGTTTCTGGCGTGGCAGTTAACCACCATTTACCCGACCAATTTCGAGCCGTTATTGACCTTTAACGCCTGGATTATCGTTATTCTCGGCGGATCGGGGTCGAACGCGGGAACGCTCCTCGGCGCGGTTATTTACTGGGCTTACGACTCGTTAACCCGTTTTATCCTGCCCCAGTTGACGATTTTCAACGATAGCCAATTAGGAGCCTTACGCGTCATGATTATCGGCCTGATCCTGATGGTCTTGATGATCTGGCGACCGCAAGGGATTCTCGGCAAGAAAGAGGAATTGACGTTAGGGAAGTAGGGGAGTGGGGAGATGGGCGATTTTTTGGGGGAAAAGGGGAAGGGGGAAAGGGAAAAGGCGGCTTTTCATTCCTTTACCCTTGGCCTTATTCTCGTGCCTCTTGTTGTGTGGTGGGTTACGCTTCGCTAACCCACCCTACGGTCTGCTTCACACCGCGAAAATTGTTGATTTTTAGAAAAAAACTTTATGACACAGGAATTATTGCTATCGGCGAAGGGATTATATAAGAGTTTCGGCGGGATTCGGGCGGTGAATGATGCCTGTCTGGACGTGCCGAGGGGGAGTATTACCGGACTGATCGGGCCGAACGGGGCGGGAAAGACGACTTTATTTAACCTGCTCTCGAATTTTATCCGGCCCGATCGAGGGGAAGTGTATCTCGAAGGCCATTCTATCCAGAATCTGCCGCCGCACCGGATCGCGCTTCAGGGATGCGTGAGAACCTTTCAGGTGGCGCGGGTGTTGTCGCGGTTGACGGTGTTGGAGAATATGCTGATCGCCGCCCCGCACCAGACAGGAGAGGATTTCCTACAACTGTGGTTACAGCGGCCGCGGGTTCGGCGGGAGGAACGGGAAAATAAGGAGAAGGCGCTGGAAATTCTGGAATCGATCGGATTATCGGCGAAAGCGATGGATTACGCGGGCGCTTTATCCGGGGGACAGCGGAAGTTATTGGAAATCGGCCGGGCGTTGATGACCGATCCGAAGTTGATTTTACTCGATGAACCGGCGGCGGGAGTGAATCCCACGCTAATCGGGCAGATCTGCGAACATATTACCGAATGGAACCGTCAGGGGTTAACTTTCCTGATTATCGAGCATAATATGGACGTGATCATGTCCCTGTGTCATCACGTTTGGGTTCTCGCGGAGGGGACGAACCTCGCGGACGGAACCCCGGAGGAAATCCAGCGGAACGATCGAGTTTTGGAGGCTTATCTAGGAGAGTAGGCGAGTTCGCGCACCCCGTTGACGAAGTTGGCGAGGATCTGTAAGCCGTTTTCCGAGGATTTTTCGGGGTGGAATTGGACGGCGACGAGGTTATCGCGGGCGATCGCGGCGGTAACGGTCTGACTGCCGTGGGTGACGGTAGCGGCGGTTACGCGGGGATCGAGGGGATCGACGTAGTAGGAATGGACGAAATAGACGCGGGGATCGATCGCCAGTCCGCGCCACAGGGGATGATCCGGCCCGGTGAAGTGTAATTGATTCCAACCCATGTGGGGGATAGTGATGCCGGGTTCCGATCGAAATCGCCGGACTTTCCCCGGAATGATGCCTAAACCGGGTTCCTCGCCTTCTTCGGACGCGTCGAAAAGAATCTGTAACCCTAGACAGATGCCGAGAAAGGGTTTTCCGCTCTCGATCGCCTTTTTAATCGGTTCTTCGAGATGACGGGCGCGAATCTGCCGGACGGCGGGATCGAACGATCCGACACCGGGGAGAACGATCGCGTCGGCTTTTTCTAAATCCGCGAGGGAATCGGTGATTTTTGGAGTCGCGCCGACTTTTTCCAGTCCTTTACAGGCGGAGTGGAGATTGCCCATGTCATAGTCGATGACGGCGATCGAGGTCATGGTTACGGGATTGGTAGGTGAATCGGTGAATATTTTTATTGTACTGTTTGACCGGGGTTTCCCGTCCTCTCTGTATTTTTCGATCGAGATAGATCGCGTTACCGTGAAAGGATACGATCCTTTACCCCGAACGCTCATGGTTCTTCATTTCTCGAATACCTCCCGCGAGACAGAAACGATCGAGCTACGCTACGTGATAGAAAAGACCGAATCCGGACAGATTAGTGCTTACGCGCTGGAATTTCCGGAATATCGGGTAGAGGCGGACACGGAAGAGGAGGCGATCGAAAAACTGGACGCTTATCTCGATTCTTTTCTGTCCGAGAGAAAAATTATTTTCCGACAATTTCAAATCCCGCCCGCGAAACCCGAAAATCCGTGGATGAAATTCGCGGGTGTTTTTAAAGATAGCCCGATTTTCGCGGAAATCGCCGAGGAGATCAGAGCGGAAAGAAGATCGATCGAAAATGATGTAGAGGATGAATAGACTCTATGAGTATTTGGATTTTAGCCCTCTTTCATCAGAGTAGGATCGGTTCCTGTTGGCAATCCGAGCCGAAACGATTGTCTATCAATGGTTTCACGAGAATTGAGCGTTGTTACGACCCGATCGAGGGAAACTGTCAGCAACTCAATCCCGAAATCCTTGCCCAGTAAGGGAATCGTTCGATCGCGGGATCGACGGCATTCCACCTCTGACAGAAAAGGGTTAGATACCGATCACGTTACGGAATTTTTGGCGGGAGACCGGAAGGTTATGGCTAGGCTCGCCACGCTCGATCCGAACGAGATAGCGACTACCATTATCACCGTACAAGAGATATTCAATGGTTGGATTCCTAGAATTAATGATTGTAAACAGGATGCTCAACTACCCTATCTTTATGGAGAGCTACTGACCTCGATGAATTTTTTTAAAGCGATCGAGATATTACCCTTTGACGATCGTGCGCTTCTTCATCAACAACGATTATTAGCGCTCAACTCTCGATTAAGTAGAAATAGATTACAAAAAGATTTACGGATCGCCTCGATCGCTCTCTCGGTAGACGCGATTCTAGTCACTCGAAATCGGCGTGACTTTTCACAAATCCCCGATTTAAGAATCGAAAACTGGCTAGACTAAAGTAATGTCTTCTATAAACAGGTTAAACGTGGCTAATTTGTAAGAGACTCGTACAGGATTTTTATAAATAGGAGATGTGATAGAGCGGATTTTCGCTATCACGATTTCCCGACAAATACATCGATCGACATAGGCAATTATTTCCCCGTCTATCTCCCAAAGTCTACACAAAAGTGAAAAGATTAGCCTTAAGCGATATTCAAAGGAAGTTCTAGTTGGTATACCTCGCTGTCAAGAGAGGTTTTTGGTGAAGTTGTAGAACTGGGAATCGTATAATGTGTTATTCCATTTCTTTTGTAGCTTTGTAGCAAATTCGCAAACAATATCCAAGAGGTGAATCTAGATCGATAATCACTTAAAGTTTTATCTTTTCTATCTTCTTTAGAATTCAATAGGTTCGATTGGTCGTTTATTTTCTGCATAATTTCCTGTAAGCGCCATTGGGTAATAACTTTTTCAATCTCTAAAGACTTATAGATTTCTTGTACGAGAATATGATCTTTTAACACCTCGTGTAAATAGTTCGCTATATCACTTTCGCCCGTATCTAAAAGATCAGGATGAACAGTTACTCGATTTCTAGAATATGACGCAATCTGAAACTTCTCTAGATCTAGAATAATACTTTGAGTAGTTTTCTCGGTCTTTCCAAGCTTATTAGAAAAATCATTCCTACTTATACCTTTGAATCCCTCTGCTTTAAGAATTTTAACGGCCAAGAGTATTACGGGAATAGTATTTCGGATCATAAAGCTTAAATGTTTTTTCTTTTCAGGCCATAAAGATAATTGTTGGTATCGCTCACGAGAATACGATCCTGCATTAGAAGAATAGGCTCGATCCAGACGATAGCGATGGAGGAAATTCTCTATTGTCCAGATTGGAATGCTATTTTCAATACCAGTATATTTTTGAGGCAAGTGAGTGACAATAGCATCAACCTTAAGTTCACGACCACACTCGATTTCGAGTGCAGATTCAAAGTCTAAGTCATATCGTCGAGCTTTTTCAAGAATATCGCGCGATATTTCCCCTATCTTAAACTGAAAACGTTTTAGATAATCGTATAGATCCTTTTCCTCGGAGTCTGGCAACATTACCTGTTTGATGTCAATAAGGTTTTTAAAACATCGGATAGTTATGTAAGGTTGTATTCTAGGATTCTCTTGCCTCGCGTAAATTGTGTTGAATAGTTGCTGTACAGACGAGGACACATCACTTTGACGACCTAATAACCAATCTTCAAGTATACCAGATACAATTAAAACCTTCATTAGTTACATTCCTCCATATCGGGACATTCTGAATTAGATTTTTTCTTGATTACTTGAACTTGTTCTTTGAAACCCATCAGTTCCCAGGGTTTATCCTGACTTTTTGTTTCTTCAGAATAAGAATCGACAACTCTAAGCTCTTGACCCGAAATATTAGGCAATAGTCTGGCAACAGCGTCCAGATACTCCGCTAATTCCATACCGTGAGCTTTCGCTAATAATTCGAGCGTATTTACTTTTGTTCTCTCTCCAGATTCGATGCGTCTAACCTGTCGTTCTGATAGCCCGGCTATCTCGGATTGTTTCAATTGATGTTGTTGGCGTAAAGCTTTAATTGCCTGACCGAAAAGCTTATCGTGATTGAGTCGTAAAGCCTCGAATCTCTGTTTTTCCACGGGATCTATCACGCTACGAAAAGCATCTATATCGAGATGGATATCCGCTCCCTGCCAGTAAATATAGCCACCTTCTTCCGAGATAATAAAATCATCACGCTCGTTTTCTGGAATACATTGTAAGGCTGGCATTGCCTGAAAAGGGATCTCGAATTCCTCCATACTACAGCTTACTACTAACAAACGATCGCCGAGAACGGTAGCCTTGGCAATTAAATGATCCTGAGCGCCGATTCGCCAAGCTTCAAACACTCTTTTAGGAATCTCCGAATCTGTATGCACTATCGTATTTCTCATCGTCCGCAAATTAGCCTGATCGAAGATCTGCGGTAGCCATTGAGAATCGATATCTTCCCGAATAAACAAGACACGCAGATGATGCTTTTGATTGGCCGTTCTCACGATATCGGCTACCTCCGCTAAACCGGTTAGAGAAGTAAGGATAAATAAATATTTCGTGGATTCAAGGTTTTCTAAATTATCTTTTAAATTAGGAAAATTTATCGTCTTCAAAGATTTCGATCGAGGGATAACTCCTTGGCTGTCTCGATCGTGAAGTAAGATAAACATGGGCTGTTTCTCTAACATTAGTAGTTCTCCCTAACGCGAACTTTGTTCTCCCATTCGATCAGGAGAGCGGCACGATATTCTAAAACGTACTTTAGTATTTGCTTTTTTTCCTTACTGGATAGAGCGGGATCGGGTGGCCATTTAGGCTCGAAATCTAATCCTTTTTCCTGACTGCAACTGAGAAAAAAGACTCGGATTTCCCATGCACCGCGCTTATAAGCGTGAAAGTGGGGTGGCTTATGATCGTGGGAGTTAAAGAATAGCTCTAAGCCGTCTATTTTAAAAGCATCCACCTTACCCAAGCGGTCACCTCACTACCCGAAACTCGATCGACTCTACCCCCACTATACACTCGATCGGACATTTTTGCAATAAAGTCTGAAATAAAAAATGTCCGCCATCGAAGTTCGATCGAACCCTTCCCTATCGCCCGCGAGGACACGCTACAGACGGCAAAATTCCCCCGGTTGTCACGTTTCACCTCGTTTCACGCGACCTACGAGAAAAGATTTCGTCAGTTAGTAAGATGTTAGGTTAAGCGGCCGTCTTCCATGTTGACGATACGATCGGCTATGTCCAGAATCCGATTATCGTGAGTGACGAGGAGGATGGTGCATCCCTGTTCTTTCGCGAGTTTCTGCATGATTTCCACCACGTCGCGACCGGATTGTTTATCTAGTGCCGCGGTCGGTTCGTCGGCGAGAACGATTTTCGGGTGACTGACTAGCGCGCGCGCGATCGCTACCCGTTGTTTCTGTCCCCCGGAAAGATCGTGGGGGTAATAATCCACGCGATTTCCCAATCCCACGGCCTCTAACATTTCGGTGGCTTTCGCGTTCATATCCCCCCGTAGATACTCGTCGTGGAGTTCGAGGGACATCCGAACATTCTGTTTCGCGGTGAGGAATTTTAATAGGTTGTGCGCTTGGAAAATATAACCGATTTTCCGGCGCACTTTGAGCATCTTTCCCTTCCCGATGCCGTGCATTTCCTGCCCGAGAATCTTGAGACTGCCTTCTTGCACCGATCGCAATCCCCCCATCAGACTCAATAAAGTCGTTTTCCCCGATCCGGAAGGCCCCGTCATGATCACCACTTCCCCGGCTTGAATTTCGAGGTTTATATCGTATAAAACCTGTTTTTTCAGATCTCCCTCGCCGAAATAGTGATTCAATCCCCGGATAGCGATCGCCGGTTCATTCTCGGCAAAGGAAACGCGTTCTCGATCGGTTTTAAAAATCTGCATGGTTCGCCCCTTTTTTACATAACTTTGACGGTAATTCCTGCCTTCTGTCCCCTGCCTCCTAAAAAATATCGGCGGGGTCGGCGGTTTGTAGGCGACGCATCGCGACGATCCCGGAGGCGCCGCACATGATCACCGTGAGAACGAACACATCGATCGCCCGTTTTGTCGTCATGGCGATGGGGAGTAACGTCCCGGCCGCGGCGAGATTGTATACCCCTACCGAGACGATAAATCCGGGGATAAATCCTAAAATCGCCAGTAATAACGCTTCCTGCATTAAAACGCCGATGAGATAACTATTCCCGTAGCCCATCGCCTTCAAGGTCGCGTATTCGGGCAGGTGATCGGACACGTCGGAATAGAGGATCTGGTACACGATAACGATCCCGACAATGAACCCGACCGCGGTTCCCAATCCGAAAATAAACCCGATCGCCGTCCCGTTTTCCCAGTATTTTTTCTCCCGTCCCGCGAATTCTGCCAGCGTGAGAACTAGAACTTCGTCTTTTGGAAAAAGGGATTGTAATTGGCTTTTTATCCCCTCGATATCCGCGCCGGGTTGGACTTTGATTAACCCGATATCGACCTCGTGGGGTTGGCGATCGGGAAACAGGTTTAAAAAGGTAGAATCGCTGACGATCGCGTTTCCGTCCGCCGCGAACGACGCACCGAGACTGAAAATTCCCACCACGCGAACTTCTTTCTGGCTGAGTTGGACGGTGAGATCCGGATCTTTTTTGAGTAAATCGGCGATCGGCCCGAATTCCGGTCTACCAGCCCTGTCGTACAAAACGGTATTCAACATCTTTAAATCGTTGAGATGTTGATTCACTTCCGGGATTTTGAAAACCGGACGACTCGGATCGAAACCGAAGACTAAAATCGTTCTTTCTAGTTTCGTTTCCGGGTTGCGCCATTGAGCGGAACCGATATACAACGCGTCGAGCGATCGAATTCCCGCCACCCGTTCGGCTTGGTACAGTCGATCGCGCGAGAAACTTTTCACCGCGAACAGGGTATTAAATTGGGGGTTGATCATCACCAGATCCGTATCGATCGCGTAATGGGGGAGGACGGAGGCATCGAATAGCGCGTCCCGGAATCCCAATTGGGTAAAGATGAGAAAGTCGGCGAAGGCGATCCCGGCGAGGGCGACGAGGAGACGGGTTTTCTCCCGCGTGACCTGTAGCCAGGAAAGGGGCGTTTTTTTGAAAAAATTTAGCATTTTTATTTATTTGTCGCTGGCTGGCTAGGGCTGGGGCGGGAAGAATCCGACTCTACGGATTTATCGATCGATACCGTCACTTGGGAATTCGTCAATCCGGCGACTTTCTGACTGCTTTCCGGGGTGAGCGCGATGCGGACGGGGATGACTTTGCGATCGAAGTTTTCCCCCGGCTGATTGCTGAACACGTCCTGTCGATCGACCTGTAACCCGATCAACCGAACGTTACCTTTTACCTCGCCCGCGAAGGCCGATCCTCTCACCGTGGCGGTTTGTCCCACGCGCACGTCGCGGATATCGGTCTGGTAGATCTCGGCGATCACTTCCATGCGATCGGTCTCGGCTAGGTCGAAAATGCCGTTATCGCTGATTTTCTCGCCGACCCGGGTACGCACTTTCACCACCCTCCCGGATAGGGGCGATCGAATATAGGCCTGTTCCAATTCCGTCCGCGCCTTTTTCACCGCAACTTTAGCCGAGTCCACTTCCGCGAGCGCCGCTCTCACGTCCACCCCGCGCACTTCCGAAACCTGGTTTAAAGTGGATCGCGCCTCGCTCACCTGTTGCCGGCCGGTGGACTCGATGCGCGCGAGGGTGGTTTTCGCCTCCTTAATCTGCTGGCGGCCGGTTCGATCGATCCGCTCTAGGGTAGCTTTCGCCTCGTTTACCTGTTGGAGAGTGGTTTCTAAACTTAACCGTTTCGCGTCGAAACCGGACGCGGAGATCGCGCCTTCCTCGTATAACTGTTTATTGCGATCGAATTCCGCCCCGGCGTTACGGTATTCGGCGGTTAATTTAGCGATCGTCGCCTTCTGCGCCGCGATATCTCCCTCTAACTGCGCCTCTAACCGTCGGATCGTCGCCTGTTGCGTGTCCCGATCGCCGAACCACTGCGCCTCTAATTTCCGCACGTTCGCGGCGTTCGCCTCGATCTCTCCCTCTTTCGCCCCCGCGCGCACCTGTTCGAGCTTCGATTCGGCTACTTTCACCTGTTCCTCGGCCTGCCGGAGATTATCCTCCAAACGATCGCGACTCTCTAAAATGGCGAGAACCTGACCGGTTTTGACGCTATCCCCTTCATCCACGAGTAATTTCGCCACTCGATCGGAATTCAGTAACATCGGCGCGGAAACGCTGACGATCTCGCTTCTCGGTTCGATCCGTCCTAAAGCCGTGATCTGTTTCGGCGCGGTGACGGCGGGCGCGACCGGCGCGGGTTCGGGTTTCTGACTCGCCCTAGATAGGCTATATAACACCGTAGCCCCGGATACCGTCGCTCCCACGAGAACGAGCGCGATTATCAGCCGATTGGGGGATTTAAAAGAAATTTTGCTGGTCATACGGTCTTTTTCCTATCGCGGTTAGGGGGGATGGGAAAGGGAATCATTCGATCGATGGCGTTTTAACCGCTCCGGACGGGAAAACCCCGCTCCTACGGTTGATTCTGGGTTTCGAGATAGGGGGTGAGAATTTTGCCGAGAAGTTCCAACTGAGAGTCGGGGGAAATCGCTTCATTGCACCAGAGGCGCTCTAGCAGTAACCCGTTGATCACGCTCACCACTAACCAGGCGACCTCGGGATCTTGGATGCCCAAAAGCTCGATCACCGCTCGTTGGTAGCGTCGATCGATCCGCTCGAAAAAGCGACTCCGGCGTAATTCTTCCCGGCCTTGCTGTTGGCAATAGTCGATCGAGAGAAACAGTTGTTTGATACAGGTGTCCTCCCGCTCGGCCATGAATCGCGCGAGGATGGTTAGCTTTTCGATCAGCGTTTTCCCCCGATCGATCTGCGCTTTCGCGACCAGGACATCCTGTAAGCACATTTCCTCGACTAATTGCTCGAAAAGGGCTTCTTTGCTGGGAAAGTAGTGGTATAGCGTCCCCGTGGACACTCCCAGACCCCGCGCCAGTTCCCTCGTCGTCAGATCGGCGTAGCCTTTCTCGGCGAAGAGTTCGGCGCTTTTGAGGAGGAGTTCTTTGCGGTACTGCTCTACATCTACGATCTTGGGCATCGGTTTTATATCGAACGCTCGTTATGTTTAATCTAACATAACTTCATAAAGTTTCGTGCGGCGATCGGGAGTCGGGAGTCAGGAAGCGATTCACTTTTCCGTTCGCGTTTCCGGGATCGATACCGGGGTAAAAGCCACGATCGGGAGGGTATGGTGGAAATCGGGACGAGAAAAGAGGTACCGGGAACGAATGGAAAGCCTCCCGATCGGCGAAAACTCGCCCCCTGCCTCCCGCCCTCTCTAACGGTAGAGCGATCGAAAGAGAGATTTCGCTGTATAATAGAATTGAGGTAGTATTCGCCTTAAAAAAGCTAATTTACAGTCAAATTTTTCCCATGAGCGATATTAAAAGCCAATTAACCGAGGAACTGGCGGAAGTGGCGTGGAGCGATCTGGTCCCTCACGCGCGGAGGGACGCGCTGATCGTGGTTTCCGAGTCGCTAGATCTGTTGGAAGTGGGAGAGGCGATCGCCCGCGATAACGTTCCCGTCGTGCAGGGGTGGATCGGGGAACGACTGATCGGCAAACCGACGACGGATCAGTTAAGCGAGTGGAACGATCGACCGACTAGCTCGTTTAACGCGCTGATCGTTCAGCCTTTCGTGTTGATCCAAACGCTCTAGATATAGTACATCAAACCTTTTTGGCGGTACGCTTCCCGTTCCTGATACAAAGACTGAAGGGTGTGTTGTTCAAGAACGGCCTGAGCGGCGAGATTGGCTTTCTGCCAGGTTTCCCGGATCAGTTGCATCTCGATCGTCGTGTCGTCGCCGTGGTCGAGGGCTTCCCGATCGCCCTCGATCGAGGTCACGACATCGAGTAAAGTGATCTCTTCCGGAGCCTTAGCGAGAATATACCCCCCTTTCGCCCCTCTCTGACTTTTTAACAGACCCCCGCGCCGTAGATTGGCGAGAATCTGTTCGAGATAGCGTTCGGGGATGGGGTGTTTCGCGGTGATCTCGTTGACGGTGACGGGGGTTTTGCCGTCCGCTTGACCGGCCATTTCCAGCAGGGCGAGTAAAGCGTACTCCACTTTAGAGGGAAGTTCTAACAGGATATAGTGTAGAGACTTCAAGGGCGACCTCTCGGTAAACGATAGCTCCATTTCCACTGTAGCCTGTTTGGTGTCGTTTCCCATCCCCGCGGGTTCGGTCTCGCGTTCCGTCGCGGGGGTGGAAAGGGTTATCAGGAAGAGAGCGCGAGAGAATTCACCCTTTCAGGGCCACGATCGCTGATAGTGTCGCTCGATCGCCCCGACCGCTTCGAGTAAGGGAGAGTCGAGAGCATCGATCCAGTCGGCCACGTCCCTAGTCAAACCGAGGGTGGTGGTTCCCCCCGAGGGTTCGAGTTGACCGGCCAGAACCCGTTCCCGGAGTGTCCCTAGGACGCGGATGAGGTTTTCTAATCGATCGGGCTGTTCCGTGGTCACGCGTTCGGCCACCTCGATCGCCCGATCGATCGATCGGATAAATTCGGCTGTTTTCGGTTCCATACAATCCTATGGGCAACTAAAAGGTTGAATCCCCATATCCGGCCCGTCCGTCCATTGTATGGCCGAATCTTTGGAGTTCACGATAAAGGTTTGTTGACCGCCACCGGGATAACAGGAGGCCGGTTCTTGAGGGGCGACAATCCCCTGATACACTACCGTACCCGCGGGCAAGGTCGCGGATAACATTTTTTCGGCCTTGTTTCCCCAGGCTTGGTTCAGGGCTAATTGGGCGATCGCTTCTACATTCGTTTGATATTGATTCGTGGTTAAATACCGACCGAATTTATTATTATCGGCATTGTAATAGCGATAAAATGTCTGGGGCATTCGTAGGGTAACTTTCTGACATTTCCCGTTGAGAAAAGTGGCGGCGATGCTCGGATCGACATCGGCGGGAAGGGGACAGTCGGGATTGACAGTTTGCGCGTTGATCGTTCGCGGATCGCTTTGGGATAGGGCGATCGCTAATAAGCTACCGCAAATCCCGAGACCGAGATACTTGGGAAATCGTTGGGCTGTCATGGTAGATGAAAAGTTTTTCGAGAATGATACGCTCTTTATTCTAGAGTTTGATAATTACTCATTCTCTCGGAATTCATGATTCTTTAAAATTGTCTATATCTCGAAAAAAGAAAGTATCGGAATAATAAGCGATTCCTTCCTTCCCTCGAATTCGATAGCGATCGGGCGCGGGAGAGAACGATAAATATCTATTTTTCCCGTCGATCTTTTCGGCCCGATCGTGATGCCGATCTTCTTTCGGTGTCGATCGAGGTAATCTTAACCCGTCCGTCGATCGCGCGGGGGATCGATCGAACGGGTCTTTTTCGGTTCCCTCGCGCTCAACGCGGTAGGGAGACGAATTGATAGCCCGAAGAAGAGGGCTGAACCTGGAGTAAAACCGGTTGACCGACCCGATCGCCCGTACCGGGATCGAAGCGGATCGTTCCCGTCGCGCCGTCCGCTCGGAAGTTCGGGGAGCGGAGGACGGATTGTAAACCCCCTCGGGTGGGATTCTGTTTCAGCCCGGCCGCGATCGTCTTGGTAGTGTCGAAACTGGTGGCGGTGCGCCAACTGACGGGGCCGCGCCATTGTTCCTTCATCTGGTTGGCGAAAGTGGGATTCACCGAGGGATGCCAGGGAGCGACGAGGGTTAATCCTTTGGCGGCCTCCCCTCCTTCCTGTAGGGTTTTGATGTTGTAAAGGGTGGGACTGCTAAAGAGGGCTAACCGCCCGCGATCGGCCTGGATGACCTTGAAGACGGGATCGAGTCGATCGACGTGCGCGCTGACGAATAATCCGGTCGCGCCGGCGGAAATCGCTTTCTCGACGGCATCGCTCGCGTCGAAATTGGGCGCGGTGACATCGCAGACGATCGGCACGATCTGACCGCCTTTTTTCGCCACGGAAGCCATTAATTCATCCTTGAAGGAGACATTATCCGCCGCCTGGGAATCGTAGCAGAAAGCGATTTTCCGGATCTTGGCGGTATTGACGATGCGGGCGCCCAGGGCATCGGCGATCGTGCTACTCGGCGGGACGACACGAAAGATATAGTTTCCCGCGCCGGAGAGATTATTGGCGAAAGAGGTGGGGGAAACCATTACCAGACCGCCTTTTTGATAGACGGGAGCGGCCGCCAGGCTGGCATCGGAGGCGTTATGACCGATGACGGCGACAATATCGGGATCTTGGACGAGTTTTCCGGCCATCTCCCGCGCGATGTCGGGATTGTTATCGTCGTTGACGATCGTGACCGCGAGTTTTCGCCCGTTGATTCCCCCCTGGGCGTTAATCTGTCCCTGCGCGGAGGCGACCCCGCGTAACATCTCCCGCGCGATATTGCTATTATTACCTACGGGGACAACGACAGCGATTTTTAGTGGATTATCGCCAGTTTGCAGGTTATTGAGATAGATAACGCTCTCGGGATCGTTGGGATCGCGGGCGAGGGATTTTTGTAGGAATTCCTCGCCTTGTTTCGTGTCTCCCTTGGCGATCGCGGCGATCGCTCTCTCTTTGTCCGGATTGGTGTTGTTTTTATCCAGTTGAAGAGCGCCGGTACTGACGCGGGGATCGTTCCCGGAAAGGGGAAGCAGTCCCCCGAGTTTCGGCACGAGAATAAAGAGTAATAATCCCGCGAAAAGATAGAAGATAGGCGGTAATCCCGCTTTTTGGGAAGACATGGTTTTCGTCATCGGTTTGGCTCCTAGTTGTTTCCACTAAGTTCGGCTAAACGACGGGTGATTTCATCGTCGAGGGTTAATTCATCGAGTTGAAGGCTGATTTTCTCGCTCTGGTTCTCGCCCAGTTCCGCGCGCGCGTTTTCCTGGAGATAACGGCTCTGGATCGCTTCCCCCGCGTCCTCGAAGCGATCGCGCGCGCCCCCGAGATCGAGGCTACTGTCGAAGTCGTTAATGCTGGTCAGTGCCTCGTTAATCGAACCCATCGCTTTTAGGTTGCTCATTTCTAGCTTATAAAGCTCGATTTTTTCCTGTTCCCGCCGTAATTTATCTCTCGCCGCTTTCACCACCGCTTCCGCTTTACTCACTCGCTCTTGCATCGGGGGAAGGATTTTTTCGACGGCGATCGCTTTGGTCATCGCCAGTCGCGCGGCTTCCGGGTGGCCTTTCTGGTGGGCGAGCGTGGCTTGTTGCAGTAATTCGGTATGTTCTTTCTGTTTCTCGCCGTATTTCGCCAGCGCGGACTTGTGGGCGGCTTCTACCTTGGCGACGGACTCGGTTAACTCGGCCACGGCTCTCTGCATCGATTCGAGGGATTCTTTCGCGGCTTCGACGGCGATCTTACCCCCGGATTCGATGGGAATGCCCCAGAGCCACTTCCAGACGGCGACGAGGGTGGTGCCGGCTTTCGCCCCGAGTAACCAGTAGACTAGGGCTTTCGGGTTCAGTTCACGCGTGAGTTTCATGGTTTCTCTCTCCGTAGTCGGGATACCCGCTTATTCGGAGAGAAACGCGATTTGATGCAGGGGGGAAAAGATTACTTTTTGTGAAGCGATCGGGGATCGCCGGGTGTACAGTTCCGCGAACTCTTCCCGAGGGGGACGAATTGCCCGTCGCAGATCTGTAGGAGGAGAAAACGGCGATCGGGATTATTGTCCATTTTTCGGATGCCGTCCCGGGTGAATTGCACGGTTCCCGTCATTCCTTCGATTTTAAAAGCGGGATGCCGCAGAACCTCCGCTAAAGATTCTCGATCGAGAACTTTCTGGACTTTATCCTTGGAAGCTCGATCGGCGGAACTCTCCGGCGAGGATAATTTTTTCAATCCCTCAACAATTACTTCGGTAGCGTCATAAGAGGAGGGAGTACGCCAGACATTAAATCTCTGTCTACATTCTCGCTCTTTTCGAGGATCGCTGTTCTTACAATAAGTATTTTCTTCCTTCAGTTCGTACCAGGGGACGGAAGTTACTAAACCCTCCACGTTCTTCTGTCCCTTTTCGAGCGTTAGATTGGTTTGAAAAGTCGGGGAACCGATCAGAACTAGATCGCGTAAATCGGACGGGCGTTTTACGAGAAGGTCGATCGCTCGGTCGAGATCGTTGACATAGGGAGCGATCATAAAAACATTAACTCGATTCGCTTTCATGCTTTCATACACATTCTCGTAATTGATTCTCGTTTTCGGATCGATATTACAATCAGAAAATTCATCTTCAATAATGCTTTGAAAATTCTGACCTAAAATAATACTCCTATAAGTACCCGCGAGATTGTAATTATCTCCAGAACGACCGTCATAACAGATAAAAGTCCTAGGATTAACCACGTTTGACTTTTCTCGAATATACTCGCTGAGAGTGGCGGCAAAAGTTCCGATATTGGGAACCATTTTATAAATATATCGCTCTCCCTTTACTTCCTCGGAAAAACTAGTCGGACTGATCGCGACGATTCCTCCCTGATAATAAATATCTCTCGCCGCTTCACTCGCGTCGGAGGCATTATGGCCGATTACCGCCAAGATCGATTTATCTTTAACGAATTTACCCGCTATATCCTTAGCCATCTCTCGGTTATTATTATCATTCGCGATCACGACAAGAAGAGAATGGAAATCGGGATTTTTGGATTGCTCTTCGTTTAGTTCCTGTTGGAACAGCGCGACACCTCGCAGGATTTCCCGCGCGATCTCCGGATTGTTTCCGAGAGGAACACTGACCGCGATTTTCAAGGGATCTTTATCTTGGAGCGCGCGAGCGTTATTATAATAAATCCGAATTTCCGGATTATCGGGGAAATCTTCGAGGGCTAGAATAAAATAACGCGTCGCCTCTTTATAATCCTTCCTCTTAAAAGCTTGGATTCCCTTCTCGATCGTCGAGTTACTCCTGTTGAGATTTCTCTTATCATCAAATAAGATTTCCTCCCCTACACTAATTCCTCGCGATCTACTGGCATCGAAAGATTCGGTAGGGATAGGATTGAGACCGGGATAAGCCAGAAAGCCGAGAGTAAATCCCCCGGCCACTAATCCTATTGTTTTCAGAGATTTTACGATTTTTTTGCCGATCGATCTCCTAGATTTTCCTCCTAAAGATTCCCAGGTTAACAGAGGAACGGTCGCGTTCTGGCAGAGAACCGGTAGCCAGGTCGCGTAAGGGTATTCGTGTTCTAATCCTTCTAAACTCTCGCGCGATCTTCGTAGGGCGATCGGTAAAGAATCCCCGCGAGCGAACGCGTCTAAAAAATGTTTTAAAAATTCTACCGCCACTTCATTGGGAACTTCCTCGCGCATGACGATCGCCCGCGGTAAGTTCCAGTCTAATAGTTTTCGCGCGAGACCGATTCCATTACAACTATTAAAAATCGCTAATTGTAGCCCATTTTTAATACTATTTCTTAACGCGGTTTCAATTCTCGTCAGTCGCAAAGGGGTATCGGGATCGAGTTGAATGATCTCGTTATCCGAATCCGATGTCACTTCCGATGAGCTACTATGCCCCGCGAAAAAAAGGACAGACCATCCCATCCTATCCCGTAGAGCCTCGACGATGGAACGGACATCTAGAGCCTTGACGTTCAATTTCTTTTTCAAGTCGAGATAGTCTACCCCGCGCTTTTTCAACCGCTCTAAAAGGATACTATCTCTCTCGGTATCTATTCCCGTATCATCCCCGAAAATAGCCAGTAATCGGATGCGATTCCTTTTCGGAAAGGTAACGGAAATATTTTTCAAGGGACTCAAAATCACTTCAGCGCGTCGGAAATCCTCTAGAAAATTCCATCGCGGCCAGGGTAAAAACCATAAGTTCGGATCGTCGGTTTGAATATTGATGAGAATATCCTCGTCGGTATTTAAATAACTGCGGAGGGAGAGATCGATCGCCGCGAACGAGGTTTCCCCCAACCAGCGATCGAGTTCCTGTTTCAAATTCTTCCAGAGATCGTCGAACTCGGTGTGGGATACATTCGTGATTCCCGATTCATCGATCGCGATACCCTCGTTAGACGAGCGAGAGCGATGAAAGAAGACTTGATAGAGAGCTTTCCAGCGACGATAAGTGTCGAATACCGAGCTTCCTAAGGATAAAGTTCCTTGCAATTGGAGAATTTGGCTATTATCAACCCATAATTCCGCCAAAACTCGATATCCTTCCCCATTATTGTTCAGAAATTTCAGCAAGATCCATTTATTCATCGTCACTGGAAACATCTAGCTAAAGAGGTATGTTTCCTGATTTTAGACGATAAACTCCTCGACGACACTGAAATCGTTCCAGAAGACCTTCAGGGTGAATTTTTGTCCCTCGTGACAGTGAAACGGACGTAGTTGAATCCAGTTATCGTATTGTCGGGAGATAACGGTCTGTAATTCTTGCCCCGACGGGAGGAATTGCGCGATCCCCAAGTTCGGGGGTAACACGCTATTCGCGGAGACGGGGTAAATCTGCGCGATAATCCGATAGGTTCCATTGTCTTGAGAGGCGATCGCGATTAACAATAAGACGGAAACTTTTTTCAACTGCACCTGTAGATCGATCAGTTTTATTCTTTTTTTCATATCTCCCGTTCGTTTCCGGATCTCCCGCGATCTCACCGGTTCTCGTTGCAGAAATTGTTCGACATCTAACCATTCTTTCTCGAACTGTTCTTCTAACCAGTTCCGCAGGAAGATAAATCGCGATTGAATTCGCGAGCGATAAAGTTCCTCGCGCCATTTTTTATCGTTCAATAACGCTCCCCATTTTTCAAAATGAACTTGTAAACGAGGAGAGTAAAGGGAAGGGATACTAAGAGATTGTATTAACTCGCGAGCCTCGGTTTCCGATAGCGCCGGCAACGGTTCGATCGCTCCCTTCTCGCTCTCCCCGAATCGGCAACTATCCCACAGGATATCGAGGCTATCGATCGGCCGATCTTGATCGAGTAAATACTGACGGTAAAGCGGCTCTAGTTCGGCGAACTCTCGAACTTCCTCTCTAGAGATAAATCCCCAAAAGTGTAGTATTTTTTCGTCTAGATCTACCTGTATCGCTAGGTAAAAATCCGCCGCGAGATCGGGAATATCGACCCATTCCCGCTGAACGGTAAATCCCTCTAGATCGTTAGAATCGCTCGGGATCGCGACGATCCGCTTATCCTCTACTTGAAGAATAAAACCGTGAATAAATTCCCATAATTCGGAAGACTTATCGGGAATATCGACCCGATCGAACCCCGCTCGATCGAGTAGCCATTTCTTCAGGGAATTCCGACACAGGGAATTCAAAAAAGCTTGCTGTCTAGCGATAGAATTCGAGTAATCCGATGCGAGCGATCGAGCTTCCTCGATCTCGTTTTCCGATACTTCTAACCAGAGGTGATTAGGATGGATACTTCGTAAAATGGTCGGGTTGAATTTCATAATTTTTTCGAGTAAACTAGCCTGGAAATTAGGAATAATAACATTCGAGATAATCATTGATATCTTTCCTTTGCCTCGCGGTCAATCTGATTTTCTCGGATGTATTCGGATCTCGATCCTCATTCCACGCGAGGGTTGTTAGATATACTTGTTTTCGGAAGGCATCGAGACGATGGCTGATCGTCGATTGATCGATCGAGAGCTTTTCTTCTATCCTAGCTTGCGCCATTCTCCGTTGGTAGTAAAATTCTACAATTTGTCGCGTTTCTTCCGGTAGCGCGTCAATGATTGTTTGAATTTTCTCCCGAATTTCCTCAAGCGATCGAGCGGTTTCTCCCCCGCTTACCGGAAGATTTTCCCAGATCTCCTTTTTTCCATCTTCCCCGAGCGGAGGCTCGAATTTCCGAAACGGTGGATCGAGATAATTCCTAATCTCCCGCCCGATCCGATCGAGCGTTTCGGTAAGCTCTTCAATGGTGATCTCCCGCTCGTTTTGAATTTCCCGATACCGCGTTAACACCGCTAAAAAATGCTCCTCTTTCCACCGATCGATCGGCAGTTTCCCGGCGTTCCTCACCTCTTTAAAACAACTCACCAAAGCGAGAGAATCCGCGCGATCGAGTTCCGAACCCCGCGAGATTTCCCGAATCATCGAAAGGCTAGAAATCGCCACCAAACCGAGATTCGATCGACCGATCGACCGATAGTTTTTCCGAAGAGAATTATAGAGAATATGTCTTAATTTCGTGTCCGTCCAATTCAGAAGCGTCGGGTAGAAAAATTCGGCTTTCGGTCGATCGCTATCGAACTCGCGAAAAAACTCGATCGGTTTGGCGATTCGCGGATCTGCGATGAGTTTATAGAAAACCGTCTCGTAATCGGGGATAATCGCTCGATTCTGTTCGTAAATCGGTTTCGCTACCCGATCGCAACGACGCTGTAAAAAAGCCCACCAATGACAGAGTATCGAAGATCGATCGTTCGCGACGGGCAAGGAATCGAATAAATAGCGGTAAATAGCCCTCGGTTCGCTTATTTTCTCCCGGATCGACTCGATCGAGCGTCGTAATCGCGGAACCTCGATCCAGTTCACCCGATCGCCCTCGATCCGTTCTTTAATGGTATAAAAATACTCTAGGTGCATAGAGTCCGCGCGGTGACAGTGCCAACTATGGATTCGGATCGATCGATCGATCTTACGCGTCCGGGTTGGAAATTTCTAGTCGGGAAAAACTCGCACCGTTTCCGGCATCACCGATAGTGTAACCCGCGCGCCGATCGCCAGTCGCGTGTTTATCGTCGCGCGCGCGTGGAGTCGCTTACCGGAGGGAGTCTGTAGACAATACCGATATTCCCGACCGAGAAACTGTCGATCCACGACCGCCACCTCGCCCCGATCGTCCGGTTTTAAACCGATATCTTCCTCTCTCAGCATCAACTCGCCTTTTTCTATCTCCAACTCGTCGGAAATCTCCCAATCGCCGATCTCCGTCTGCCAGCGGGTTCCCTCCCGTCTCGCGGGGAGAAAGTTCGCCTGAGTGACGAACTCTGCCACGAAACGCGACGCGGGAGCGCTATAAATCTCCTCGGGTGTGTTAATTTGCTCTAATTTTCCCCGACAGATCACCGCGATCCTATCGCAGATCGCCATCGCTTCCTCTCGATCGTGGGTTACGAAAATCGCCGAAATTCCCGTCGCTTTCAGAATCTGCCGGATCTCGTGACGCAGACGTTGCCGCACCTGAACATCGAGATTGCTTAACGGTTCATCTAGGAGGATTAAAGACGGTTTCGGGGCGAGAGCGCGGGCTAGGGCTACCCTTTGCTGTTGTCCTCCCGATAGCTGGTGCGGGTAGCGTTTTTCGAGTCCATCCAATCCGACGAGATGCAGGATCTCCCCGACGCGCTTTTGAATTTCCACTTTCGATAACCGTTCGCGTTTATTTTTCAACCCGAACGCGATATTCTCCGCGATAGTTAAATGGGGGAATAAAGCGTAATCTTGAAAAACCATCCCCGTATCCCGTTTTTCCGGGGGAATAAAGCTTTTCCCGTCGGCTACCACCCTTCCGGCTAATTCGATCGAACCGCTAGACGGTTTCTCGAATCCCGCGATCATCCGTAATAACGTCGTTTTCCCGCAACCGGACGGACCCAAGAATCCGAGAATTTCGCCCTCGTCGAGCGTGAAACTGACGCTATCGACGGCGGGATAGGTAGAAGACGGAAAACGCTTACTTACCTCGGATAATTCTAGAATCGGGGGCTTTTTCATGGTTCGCGATTGCTCGTCCCGAACTCGATCGAGACGGTCTATTTAAGAATAATTCCTATTAATGGACTCCTATTCGTTATATCATTAAATCCGGTAATCAGGAAATTCTCTCGAAGGCTATGTTGAGATCGCGGGATATCATTCTCGTCCCCAAGGGCGCGGAATACGGCGCGGTGTGTCGGGGTGTCGCGCGACGGACGGCGGAAAAACCGCGGGTAGTCGCCATCGCCATCGGTTCGATCGCCCTACGGGATTTCCTCCAGGAATGGAAACAATCTATAGATTTTCTTGATAAGCCGGAGCGACAGATCGTGCTAGTGGGGTTGGCGGGAAGTTTATCCGATCGCTACGGGGTGGGGGAAGTGGTGAGTTATCGAGGCTGTGGACGGGAAAACGGCGAATATTTCCCCTGTAGCGCGGAATGGACGGAATACCCGAGGGTAAAGGGACTGACGGGCGATCGGGTAATCGATCGAGCGATCGAGAAACGGGAACTCGGACAGCGCGCCGGCTACGATGTGGTCGATATGGAGGGATCGATCGTTCTAGAAGCGTTAAACGGCTTAAATGTGGGCGTGATTCGGGTAATTAGCGACGCGGTGGGACAGGATCTCCCCGATCTCCAGGGCGCGATCGACGCGAACGGCGATTTACAGCCGATTCCCCTAGCTATCGCGATGATACAACGCCCGATCGCCGCCTTTCACCTGATCCGTGGTTCCCTCCGCGCTTTAAAGGTTTTAGAAGAGGTCGCGAGAATTCTTTAAAAAATTCTCTTGCATTTTATTTATCCCCGTGTTATGATGGATAAGCTGAAAATCAAGCGGATGTGGTGGAATTGGTAGACACGCACGTTTGAGGGGCGTGTGGCTTACGCCTTGCGAGTTCGATTCTCGCCATCCGCATTTTTAATTACCTCGACAATCCTCGAAAAATCCCGATCGATCGCGGGAAAGTTATTATCCCTCAGTAGGGGAACGTGGAGGAAAAGCGCGCGCCGGTGATGTTTTAGGGTTTGGTAGTACAATCCCTCGCAGACGAATCGCCCCGCGTCGTGACTGATACTCGTGTATTCCAGTTTCGCGATGAGGTTTTCTAGCGCGATCGGGGGGTGGAGTCGATCGAGATCGCCGCGCGCGTTCGATTCCAGGCTCAGCCGATAGCGATCTTCCGCCATGCCACAACAGAGAACGAAATCGATAGTTAAACGATCGATCGCTTTGAGTACCCTTTCACTCGATCGCGCGATATCCACCGGGAGACGACGCAGGTAAAACAAGGATTCACTCGATCGACCCTGCCAATAGGCTAACAGATCGTCGGACGCGTTCGAGGAATGGTGGGGCAACCAAGTATCGAAAGAAGTTAAGAGAACACGAGAATTCATTCAAATTCGGGATTTCTAAGCGAGATAGAGCCTGATTTATTCATTGTAGGGCAGAAGATGGTCGGGAACCGGTTGTCATGCCGTGGCGACAAAACTTGATAGACTGCCTTAGAGCGATCGGGATTTTCTCGAAATTCCTCCTGACTCCTATCTCCTGACTCCTGACTCCTGACTCCACAAAATATGAAACGCCGAAAATTTATCTTTATCAGTGGAATGCTGGGCGGTTTCGGATTAGTAGCCTGCGCGCGCCAGCTATCGCCCACTTCTTCCGTATTGTCAACCGTTGCGACTTCTCCCGCGACGAAAGAAAAAGTCCGGATCGCCGTGATTAGCGATTTGAACAGTCAATACGGTTCCACCGAATACGATCCGGAAGTGGATAAAGGAATCGCCCGAATTCTCGCGGATAAGCCCGATCTCGTCCTCTGCGGGGGGGATATGGTGGCCGGACAGAAAACGACGCTGACGGAAGGGCAAATTCGGGCGATGTGGGACGCGTTCGATCGACATATCGCCGCCCCTCTGCGAAAAGCGGGAATTCCCTTCGGTTTTACCATCGGCAATCACGACGCGTCCGGCGCGTTATCCGGGGGGAAATTCACCTTCGCGCGCGAACGCGATCTCGCCTCCGCTTACTGGCAAGCCCCCGAACACGATACCGGGCTAAATTTTATCGATAAAGAGAACTTTCCTTTCTCTTACACCTTCTCGCGAGACGGGATTTTCTATCTCGTTTGGGACGCGTCCACCCATCTGATCTCGCCGGAACAACTCGCTTGGGCGGAAAAAAGTTTGCAGGGCGAGGCGGCGAAAAACGCGAAAATGAGGATAGCGATCGGTCATTTGCCCCTCTACGGCATCGCGGTGGGAAGAAATCGACCGGGGGACTACCTCGCGGACGCGGAAAAATTACGGGCTTTTCTGGAAGGCCATCGGGTGCATACTTATATTAGCGGTCACGATCACGCCTATTATCCCGGTAAGCGCGGTCAACTGGAATTACTACACACCGGCGCGCTCGGCAGTGGCCCCCGTCGGTTATTAGACAGCGAGATGTCCCCGCGCAAAACCCTGACGATGATCGATATCGATCTCGCGTCCGGGACGACAATCTATACTACCTACGATATGAAAACCGAGTCGGCGATCGATATCCGAACCCTACCCCGTTTTATTATGGCTCCTAACGGCAAGATTTTCCGTCGTGATCTGGCAACTGTCCAATAGAAAGGAATCCATTCGATGGCTACCGTTATCAGCACCGTTAATATGAAGGGAGGGGTCGGAAAAACGACTCTGACGGTTAATCTCGCCACCTGTTTAGCCAAATACCACGGAAAAAAGGTTCTCGTCCTCGATCTCGACGCGCAGATCAGCGCCACGTTAAGCCTGATGTCGCCCCACGAGTTCGCCGGGGTTCGCCGGAAAAAACGCACCCTCAGCTATTTAATCGACGCGATTATTAAACCCAATCCCTACAATAAATTATCGATCGACGACATTATCTGTCCCGGTGTCTGCGAGATTCCGGGGTTGGATTTATTGCCCGGAGATATCGAACTATACGATGAGTATGTCGTCTCGGAAACGCTTCACCACCAAGCCTTACTTCAGGAGGAGTTAGGATTCGATAATGCCTGGAATAATTTAGAGAGAGTGTTAATCGAGAAAGTGATCGATCCCGTCAAAGATCGCTATGATTATATTATCATGGATTGCGCGCCGGGATATAATTTAATGACCCGAAGCGGACTGTGTACCAGTGATTTTTATCTCCTGCCCGCGCGTCCGGAACCGCTCTCGATCGTCGGCATTCAACTCTTAGAAAGAAGGATCGCCAAACTGAAAACCAGCCATCAGGAAACGCGACCGATTAATCCGACGTTACTCGGGATCGTTTTCATTCTCTCCGGTGGCGGTTTGATGAGTCGTTATTACAATCAGGTGATGCGACGGGTACATCAGGATTTTCAACCCCAACAGATTTTTACGAACGCGATCCCGATGGATGTCAATGTCGCGAAAGCCGTCGATATGTTCGTCCCCGCGGTCGCCGCGATGCCCACGTCTAGCGGGTCGAAAGCGTTCATGAAATTAACGGAAGAATTCTTTGTAAAAGCGAGAAGATAGGCTATGGTTATCGAGTGGTTAAAGTTCCGAGTGAAACCGGAAGCGCGGCAGAAATTCATCCAGAAAGACGCGGAGATCTGGACGGAATTTCTCACGCGACAGGATGGACATTTAGGCAAAGAAATCTGGATCAATCCCGCGGTCGATGACGAGGTAATCGCGATCAGTCACTGGCAGACGCGGGAACAATGGCACTCGATCGAACAAAAACTACTGGATGAAACGGAGGAGAGATTTCGATCGGCGATGGGCGATGGAATTTACGAATTAGTGGAATGCAAGGAATATCAAGTTAGGAAGTTTCTCGATCGAAAAAAATAAATGAGAAAACTAGGGATTCGGGAAAAAAACAATTTTAGCGATCGCACCGAGCAGGGTTAGAAATAAACCCGATATTAACAACCATAGTCGATTATCTTGCTTTTCAGACTGTTTTTTTTAATCGGCGATCGTTTCCTTCACGTATTCTAGCTTCTCGTCGGCTTTCGCGAGATCGGGAATCGTCGCGATGGCCGGTTTCCACTCTTCTAAACGAGTCTCCACGCTCGTAATAGCGGGAATTTTCTCGATCGCCGGTTTCCACTCTTCCAGACGGGTTTCGATCGCCGTCAATCGCTTATCGAGTCCGTGGACATTCTCGGTAAGCTCGTCAAATTTTTGGTCAATTCTGTCAAATCTTTGATTAATTCCGTCAAATTTCCGATCGATCTCGTCAAAACGCTGGTTAATTCGATTAGATTGACCGTTAATCAGGTCTTTTAACTCTTGGATATCCGATTCTGTAAAAGCCGTCATCGTTTTATCCTCCTTCGTCGAGTCCCGTTCCTCGATCCTAATCCATTCTCTAAAAAAGGGATAATCTCGAAAGATTATCCCTCCATCTCGGCAAAACAGCTTTTTTAACCGAATATCGGCTGGAATTTCGCGCTTACTTCACTTCATCCCCACTATATCCGGCGATCCTGTCAATAAAACCGCCGCTTGGGGTTCACTCCAGCGCACCATCCAATTCGGTTGTAAACCCAGGACGATGATAAATAACGCCAGGACGAAGGAGGGAAATCTTTCCGGCCAGGTACTTCGCGGGATACGGGCTAATTCCGGAGTCAACCGACCGAAGAACACGCGATTGATCATCAACAGGAAATAAACCGCCGTTAAACCGCTCCCGATTAAACAGAAAAGCGTTTGAATCGGAAAGATCGGGAAACTTCCCCGGAAAACCAGAAATTCGGCGATAAATCCGACCATACCCGGAATCCCGGCGCTGGCCATCGCCGCCAAAATCATCAGCGTCCCGGTAATCGGTAAACCTCTCTCCGGGTTCAACAGTCCACGCAGGTAATCCACGTCGCGACTGCCGGTTTTCTTGTACACGACACCGACGAGAAGGAAGAGTAACGCGGAGATCAAACCGTGACTGATCATCTGGAGAATCGCCGCGGTGATGCTTAAACGCGTCGTGGCCGCCGCCGCGAGGAGAATATAGGCCATGTGGGCGATCGAGGAGTACGCGACCACTTTTTTCATGTCTTTTTGGGCGATCGCGCAGGAAGCCCCGTACAGTGCGCTAACCGCCGCCAGTGTCGCCATCCACGGGGCGATCGATACCCACGCGTCGAGGAATAATCCCACCCCGAAGCGCAGGAGTCCGTAAGTTCCCAATTTTAATAAAACTCCCGCCAATAAGACCGAAACCGGCGTGGAAGCCTCGACGTGGGCATCCGGCAACCAGGTATGGAAGGGGAAAATCGGCGTTTTGATGGCTAACCCGATCAGTAACGGGATTAAGAGAAGTAATTGACTTTGTACGGGGAGACTGTTCGATAGAGCGGGATCGTAGGCGAAACTATTCCCCCCGGTGAGCCAGAACAGTCCTAAAAAGGAAATTAATACTAAAAATCCGGATAACGCGGTATAAAGGAGGAATTTCATGGCGGCGTAACCGCGTCTGGCCCCTCCCCAAATGGCGATCAGGAAGTAGAGGGGAACGATCTCCAGTTCGTAGAAAAGGAAAAATAGTAATAGGTCCCGCGAGAGAAACGCGCCCGCGACCCCGGCGTTGAGGAGTAGGATCAGCGCGTAATAAAAACGGGATCGCTGGAGATCTTTGTTAGTCGCATAGATAGCGATTACTGTCAATAGACTATTGAGAAAAAGTAGGGGAAAAGATAAGCCGTCGATTCCTAGGGAATAATGGAGACCGATCGAGGGAATCCAGGGCAGATCGATCGTCATCTGCATCAGGGGGTTCGCGGGATCGAATTGAAACCCTACAACAATATTGAGCGGGAGTAAAACACCGGCGAGGAGTAAAGCGAGTCCCCTCGTCCGATTCGCCTCCAATGGCGCGAAACCCAGCACGATCGCCCCGATAATCGGTATCCAGATGAAAGCGTTCAGCATCGATGACGGTATATAGTTTTGATAAACCTTTTTATTATTGCTCGATCGGGGAATCCCCGCAAGCTTACGGGGACGGGCTTTCGGGATCGATCGATCTCGATCCCCCCGGCCGGTCATTAAACCGCTAAAAATCTTTGGATTACGTCTTGGCTTAATTCTTTGGTCGGGCCGGACGCGACGATCCCGCCTTTTTGCATCGCGTAATATCTATCCGCTTGTCGGACGAAATGTAAATGCTGTTCGACGAGTAAAACGGCGATTCCCTTCGTCTCGACGATGCGACGGACGGCGGCTTCGATTTCCAGAATAATCGACGGTTGAATGCCTTCCGTGGGTTCGTCTAAAAGTAATAATTTCGGTTCGCCGATCAGCGCGCGGGCGATCGCTAACTGTTGTTGTTGTCCGCCGCTTAAATCCCCTCCCATGCGCGATAACATGGTTTTCAAAACGGGGAATAGCTCGAAAATCTCTTCGGGGATGGTGGCGTTTTTTCGCTTTTTCGGGAGGGCTTCTAAACCGAGAATTAAATTTTCCTTAACCGTTAACCGGGGAATCACGTCCCGGCCTTGGGGAACGTAACCGATACCCATTCTCGCTCGTCGATCGGTCGTTCTGGCGAGTAGGTTCTGATGCTCGTAGTCGATCGAACCCGATCGAGGTTTTAAAATCCCCATCAATGTCTTTAATAAGGTCGTTTTTCCCACGCCATTGCGACCGATCAAACAAACCATCTCGCCTGGGTGGATGTTGAGATCGACATTCCGTAAAATGTGACTTTCTCCGTAGTAAACGTTTAAACTGGAAACGTGCAACATTGTCAAGTCCTTTTAATTAAATTTAGAATCTACTTCTCGTTCGATTCGAGTTACTGTCTCTTCCGATAAATCGAGCGATCGGATTAAATTTCGATAGGCGATGAACTCTTCCCGATTGATATTCGGTTCCCCCGTGTTTCTCGGACTGGCGGCGATCGTTTCGTAACAGAGTTTCACCACCTCTTCCTTCTCCGAGGGATCGGTAATCTCGGCGATTAGCGGCTCGATATCTACCGATTGATAG
This sequence comes from Pannus brasiliensis CCIBt3594, assembly GCF_036688125.1. Lineage (NCBI taxonomy): Bacteria > Bacillati > Cyanobacteriota > Cyanophyceae > Chroococcales > Microcystaceae > Pannus > Pannus brasiliensis. The sequence goes on from NZ_JBAFSM010000037.1 coordinate 49,357, forward strand.
AGGTAATCCCGCAACTCCTCTTTCAATTGTTCCTGTTCGTGATGTTCGTCCGCGAAACCTTTACTGAGACGGGTTAACATGACTTCTTTTTCCTCCTCGGAGAGTTCGCCATCCGACCAGGCGATCGAGGCCACGATCCGCAGAACTTTCATCTGGTGGGGAGTGAGGCTAGATTGTTGACCGAGATACACTTCTATTACCCGCGGGTCATTCTGTACCTCGTCCATCGATCCCTCGCACAACACCGAACCCTGATGCAGTACCGTCACTTTCCGGGCGATCTGACGCACGAATTCCATATCGTGTTCGATAACGATAATCGAGTGACTTTCCGCGAGGGAAAGTAACAGGGAACCGACGTTTTCCGTCTCTTCATCGGTTAATCCCGCCACCGGTTCATCTACTAGCAATAAATCGGGAGATTGTGCCACCAACATCCCGATCTCTAAGCGTTGTTTCTCCCCGTGGGAGAGTAAAGACGCGCTAAGATCGGCTTTCGCGGTTAATCCCACCGTTTCCAGTAACCCTTTTACCGTCAATGAATCCTCTTTCGGGGGACGACCGAAAAGCGTCGAGAAAACATTTTTATTGCGATTGGTCACGAGGTCGAGATTTTCCCGTACCGTGAGATTGAGATAAACCCGCGGGGTTTGGAACTTGCGACCGATACCCGATCGAGCGATCGCGTATTCCGGGGTTCCCCGCAGATCCCGACCTTTAAATAATACCCGGCCGATCGTCGGTTGAACCTTGCCGGTGATCACGTCGAGAAAGGTGGTTTTTCCCGCGCCGTTCGGGCCGATAATCACCCGCAGTTCCCCCGCGTCCATGCTGAAGTTCAGGTTATTGAGGGCTTTAAATCCATCGAAATTAACCGTGAGATTCTCGATCTCTAGAATTTTTCCCATCATATTATTTCTGTCCTAACTCTTCTTTCTCTCGCTGAACTTCGGGATCGAGATCGATTTCCGGGTAGGCGATCAATTTCTCGCGGTAGCCGAATCTCGATCGCAACTGCTGTAAACCGCCGAGAATTCCCTTCGGTAAAACGGTAACGACGATCAGGAATAACGCCCCTTGAAAGAACACCCAAACCTCGGGCAATTGTTCGCTTAAAAATGTCTGCGCCAACCGAACGAGTAGTGTACCGATAATCGCGCCGACGAGGGTTGCCCGACCGCCGACCGCGACCCAGATCACCATCTCGATCGAGAAAGCCACGTCCATAATATTCGGGTTAATAATCCCCGTCTGTACCGTGTATAACGCGCCCGCGACCCCGGCGATCGCCCCGGAAATCGCGAAAACCAACACTTTAAACCAAGTGGGATCGTAGCCGGAAAAACGCACCCGGATTTCATCATCGCGAATCGCCACCAATAAGCGCCCGAACCGTCCACTGGTTAACCAGCGACAGAGAAGATAGATCGCTCCTAAACAGACGATCGTGAGTAGATAAAAACCCATCTGCACTGAATCGGAACTGACCAACATCCCGAAAATTTTCTCCGTGTCCGTTTTCAGTCCGTTCGTACCGTTAATTAATTTCTGTTGACCGTTAAAGAAATTAAAAAATACCAGTAACGCCGCTTGGGTGAGGATGGAGAAATACACCCCTTTAATCCGGTTGCGGAAGATTAAATACCCCAACAATCCCGCCACGATCGCCGGGACGATCAGGATCGCCAGAATCGTCACCGGTAGGGAATAGAACGGTTTCCAAATTAAGGGTAATTCCGTCACCCCGTAGAGGGTGAAAAACTCCGGCAGTTGACCCGCGGGTAACTGGAGATTGAGATACATGGCCAGCGCGTAACCCCCGAGGGCGAAAAAGATACCGTGACCGAGACTCAATAACCCCGTGTACCCCCAGATCAGATCGATACCCAACGCCACGATCGAAAGGGAGAGAAACCGCCCTAGCGTTCGCAGACGGAAGGCGGGCAGGAGCAACGGCATCAATACGGCTAGAATCAGACCGACACCGATAACGATCGCGATTTCCGTGACGATTTTCTTTTTCCGCGAGGCGCGAACTTCACTCCTCGTGACGGTTTCCACGTTCATATATAAACCTCTTGGAGAAAGGAGTCAGTTGTAGGGTGGGTTAGTTGTAGGGTGGGTTAGCGAAGCGTAACCCACCGAGAATCCGGAGGCAGAAGAAGAGGGTAAAGGTGCGAGGCTGAAAAGTTGTTTTTTCCCTTTTCTCCTTCCCCTTTTCCCCAAAAACTCCATCACCCCTACAACTCGGCGGTACGTCCCTTGGGCGCGAAGATGCCCGCGGGTTTGAACTGTAAGAAGGCGATGATCAGGGCGAACACCATCACCTTGGCCATACTGGTAGTGGCGAAGAAGTTGAAGAAGTCGGTGATCGGTTGTAGCGCGGCGATCGAACTCGACATCAGCGCGAAAGTTCCCGAACCGATGAGGTAGTTAGTAACCCCGATCGCCATCGCCGCGATAATCGTTCCCAGCAGATTCCCCACGCCGCCGACGACCACCACCATAAAGGTATCGACGATGTAATTCTGTCCCACGTTCGGCCCCACCGAACCGAGGAAACTGATCGCGCATCCCGCGATTCCCGCCAATCCCGAGCCGAGGGCGAAGGTTAACGCGTCCACCTGATTGGTGGGGATACCCAGACAGGCGCTCATCTGGCGGTTTTGGGTGACGGCGCGAATCCGGAGTCCCCAGGAAGATTTATTGAGAAACCAGTAGGTTCCCAAGAGACAGAGCGCGGTTAAAACGATGATAAATAGACGCGTGTAGGGCAGTTGGAAGCCTCCGAGGGGTAAACCGCCCCGTAACCACGCGGGAGCCGTTACATCGACGTTTCTGGCGCTAAACCAGGGTCGCGCGAGGACGGGATTGGAGTATAGGAAATAGCCCAGTAAAGCGGCGATCGCTAAAGATAGCGGTAGGAGGATAGCGATCGCTTTCCCCCGAATTCTCTCCCACTCCGAACGGCGTTGCAGAACCTGTAAACCGCCGAAGAAGAGGAGACAGAAAACCGCGAGGGCGATCGCTAACATCCCGTTCACACTGCGAACGAACTGTTGCAGGATCAAACTCACCCCCCACGTCGCTAGTAGGGTTTCTAACGGTCGTCCGTAGAGAAACCGGATCACCCCCCTTTCTAGGAGTAACCCTACCAATCCCGACACGAGAAACGCCATCGGTAACGCGAAGAAAATATAAGTATCGAATAGGGGGCTACCGAAACCTTTGAAGACGTTCTGCACGACAAAGGTGGTATAAGCCCCCAACATCATTAATTCCCCGTGAGCGAGATTGATCACGCCCATCAATCCGAAGACGATCGCCAATCCCAACGCCGCGATCAACAGCACCGCGCCGATACTGACCCCGTTGAATAAACCTTCCAATAATGCTGACACGGTACGTTAGCCTTTATTCAATAACTCATGAATCCCGAAATAATTAATAGTCAATAGTTAGAAATAAGGAACGATCTCTAACTATTAACTATTAACTATTAACTACCCATTCTCAACGATTAGCTTTTCTCCATCTTGTACTTACCGCCTTTTTTCGGGTCGGTCCAATCGCAAGCGTAACCCTTCGTTTCGGGAACGAATTGGTTCCAGGGAATCGGGGCGACCGGGCCCGGAGTGGACCAGACGATATCGAATAACCCATCCTCCCTAACCTGACCGATACGGACGGTTTTCGAGATGTGGTGGTTCGGGTACATCTGAACCGGGCCTTCCGGCGCGTCGAATTTCTGACCGACCGCCGCGGCGCGGACTTTTTCGAGATCGTCGGCGGTTCCCGCTTTCTCTACGGCCTGTTTCCACAGGTACACCATGATATAAGCGGCTTCCATCGGGTCGTTGGTCACGCGATCTTGACCGTATTTCGCTTTAAACGCCTCGACGAATTTTTTGTTCGCGGGGGTATCGACGGTTTGGAAATAGTTCCAACACGCGTACTGACCTTTCAGATATTCCACGCCGATCTGCTTGACCTCTTCTTCGGCAACGCTCACCGACATGACGGGGTATTTATCCGGGGTTAAACCCGCCGCTTGGATCTGTTTGAAGAAGGCGACGTTACTATCTCCGTTGAGGGTGTTGAAAATCACGCCCCCGTTGGGTAACGCCTGTTTGATCTTGGTGATAATCGGGGTAACTTCCGTGTTTCCGAGCGGTAAATAATCTTCTCCGACCGTTTTACCGCCTTCCACTTTTAACTGCTCTTTAATAATCGTGTTGGCGGTACGGGGGAAAACGTAGTCGGAACCCACGAGGAAGAATTCTTTCCCTTTATTTTTCAACAACCAACTTACCGCGGGTTCGATCTGTTGGTTCGGGGCCGCGCCCGTGTAGAAAATATTCTTGGAACACTCTTGACCCTCGTACTGTACGGGATACCAGAGCATATGGTTTTTCGCCTCGAACACGGGTAAAACCGCTTTCCGGCTCGCGGAAGTCCAACACCCGAAGATCGTGGCTACTTTATCGTTGTCGATCAGTTTGGTGGCTTTTTCGGCGAAGGTCGGCCAGTCGGAAGCTCCATCCTCGACGATCGCCTCGATCTGTTTGCCGAGTACGCCACCCGCCGCGTTAATTTCTTCAATGGCGAGTTTTTCCGCGTCCACGACGGTCGTCTCGCTAATGGCCATCGTGCCACTGAGGGAGTGTAAAATCCCTACCTTGATGGTTTCTCCGCCGGCCGTCGCGGGGCTGGCGGCGGGACTGGCACCGGGACTGGCGGTAGGCGCGCTACCGGTATTATTACCGCAGGCTTTTAACAGGAGACTGGTACTTAACGCGGCGGAGCCGTATAGGAGAAATTTGCGTCGTCCTAAATTTGACATGGTGGTTTTGAGTTAACCTCGCTTACAATGTAGCTACTTCACGCGGATAGAGTGTTGAGGGGAGTCTCTGATCATAGTTAGGCTGTGTGTGATAGTAAAGCCAGGCACGACGAATTATTGTTATCTTTGATACTTTTTCACAGAGAATTTACAATTTCCGTATTTTGACGGATGCGGAATGTTCTGGCGGGAGGTATAGGGTGGGAAGATGGGGAAGATGGGGAAGATGGGGAAGATGGGGAAGATGGGGAAGATGGGGAAGATGGGGAAGATGG